>CALIOL010000120.1 GCA_938044705.1 uncultured Ilumatobacter sp.
CACCACGTAGGCCGCGGTCATATCGCCGCGCTCCATCGCCTCGAACATCAGAGTCAGATGGATCCCGTCCACCGGGTTCAGCGCCATTCCATACGCCGCTTCGAACTTGCCCCGCTGCTCGTCGTTCCCGATGTCTTGGAAACCAGGCAACTTGTTCGGCAGCGCCCCCATGTCGCCTCCGCCTTGCACGTTGTTCTGCCCACGCAATGGAACGAGCCCCGAGCCCCAGCGGCCGACGTGGCCGGTGAGCAGCGCAAGATTGCAGAGCGACAAGACGTTGTCGACCGCATTGTGATGTTCGGTGATGCCGAGCGTCCACAGGATCTGGCTTTTCCCACCTGTCGCATACGCGTGGGCCACTTCGCGGATCGCGTCAGCGGGAACCCCCGTGATGTCCGCAGCGACGTCGAGCGTGTACGGCTCGACCGATGCTGCGAACTCGTCGAAACCCTGTGTGGAATGCGCGATGAAGTCGGCGTTGGTGAGCCCGGCGTGGATGATCTCGCGAGCGATCGCGTTGGCCAAGGCGATGTCCGTCCCGACATCGATGCCGAGCCACAAATCAGCGAACTTCGACGACGACGTGCGCCGCGGGTCGACGCAGTACATCTTGGCCCCGTTGTCGAGGCCCTTCATCAGGTGATGGAAGAAGATCGGATGCGCTTCTCGCGCATTCGATCCCCACAGCAAGATCACGTCGGCGTTCTCGATCTCCTCGTAGGAGACCGTTCCGCCTCCCGCTCCGAACACTGTCGCCAGACCGACGACCGACGGAGCGTGTCAAGTTCGGTTACAAGAGTCGATGTTGTTCGACCCCATCACCATCCGGCAGAACTTCTGCCCGAGATAGTTCACCTCATTTGTGGCCTTCGAGCACGAGAACATGCCGAACGCGTTCGGCTCCGAGCCGTCGGCGATCTGGGCGCGAGCAGCACCCAGGCCGGTTGCCGCCTTGGCGAGCGCTTCGTCCCAGCTTGCAGGGCGAAGTTCTCCCTGTTTGGAATCTCGGACCATGGGAGTCGTCAAGCGCGGAAGCTTCGGCGACGAGACCCTTCCACGCATGTCTCGATGCATGTCTCGTTGCGAACGCTTCGGCATGCGCTCAATTTAGCTGTCCGCGCACACCTGCAGGAGACGCATCACTCAGGAAAACAATGGTGAACGTGCTCCGCTCCGTCGGGCCGGTTGAGTATCGTGGGTCTCCATGCGCGAGGAGTGGGATGGGCAAGAGACCGGTCGCGCCACGCGAACGGAGCCGCAGCAGTACGGGTCGTACAGCAAGCCCGTCGAGCAGCGCCGCCGCGAGGTCGTTCTCGGACTGAGCATCGTTGGCGTCCTCGGCCTCGCGGTCGTGGGTGCGGTCGTCACAGCAGGCGGGTCGGGCGACTCTGACTCGATCACCAGCGTCGACGCTCCCGACCAGGCGCTGGAAGACATCAACAGCGCAATCGATGCAACCGCCGAAGCGGAGGCTGCTGCAGCCTCCGAGGAACCGTTCGTCGAACTGATCGACGTGGAGCTCGCCGGACTCGCCGATCCAGACCCAGCTGTGGACGGCGCGCCGGCTGAACAAGAACGTGCCGACGGCGGTTGCACCATCGGTGCGCTGTCGTTGCGGCTCGGGGCATCCGGCGACGGCGTCGCATGTCTCCAAGACGCGCTGGCTGACGCCGGGTACTTCTCCGCAGCATCCGACGGAGAGTTCAACCAGAGCACCTTCGATGCCGTCATGCAGTACCAGCAGGCCGAAGACATGTTCGTCGACGGCGTCGTCGGTCGAGAGACTGCACTCGGGCTCGCCGTGTGGCCGGACGAGGAATCACTCGTCACCCGAACACCGCAGCCCGCTGCCGGAGCGACGGATTTGTGGGGCGTCGAACTCTCCCCGGTCGGTTCTGCCGGCGACGACGCTCCCCCACTGCCCGAGAACTCGGGTTCGGGCTACCGAGTCGTCTACGACCGCGCCGGCCAGCGAGTCTGGGCAGTCGACGAGAACGAACGGATCATCCGGTCGTGGCTGGTGTCGGGAAGCACGTATTCGAATGAGCTCCCTGGCACTCACCAGGTGTACAGCCGCTCGGAGGTCTCGACGGCGTGGAACGGGAAGGCCTACCTCCCGAACATGATCCGGTGGCTCAAGACCGAGCGCGGCGCAATCGGCTTCCATGGCATTCCGACCAGCGTTTCGACTGGCGAGGTCTACCAGACCAGCGACGAGCTCGGTACCCGCCTCTCAGGTGGTTGCCAACGCCAACACAACCTCGACGCATCGTTCCTGTGGGGGTTCGCCCCCGTTGGTACGACGGTCGTGGTGACCTAGCAGCGTCTTAGAACTTCCAGCGAGATTCGGCGCCGGCATGACCGGTGCGAATCAGCCAGATCGTGGTCACTACCGCGGCGACGGCAGCGAGCACGTTGAGCACGAGGATCACGTTCCCTCGTTGCGCAGGCGCGGCACCCGCGGAGAGCGACGCCGGCGCCGATCGACGATCGAGCAGCGCAGCGACGCCTGCTGCGAGCGCCAACACCAGCCACACGATTCCGATGATGAACGTCTGGTTCCCCAAGTCCTCGTGACGATCGATGTCACCGAACACGTTCTGGGCGGCCTTGACCGATTCCCCGGACTCCTTGGCAACGAAGAGCATGGCGACCATCACGAACGCGAGAACGGCAAGCGGGATGGTCGTGCGCTGACGCCAGGACGGCCGAAAGAGCACCAAGACCGACGCGACCGCTATCAGCGGGATCAGGACCACCGGCGCATGCACAGCCAGTGGGTGCGTTGGCACACCGAAGAACTCGTCGAACACTCCCGCGATCATGGGAGCAAGTTAGCTCAGGTCGATCAGGAGACCGTGATGTCGAGGCGTTGGCCTTGCCCCGCGTGGCTGTTGGTGCCACCACCGAGGTTGCACACGAGCACATAGTTTCCGGGAGCGAGCGTGACGGTCAGCGCCTCGCTGGATCCTCCGCCGAGGCGTCCCGTGCGGCCGATCAACGCACCGGTCGGCAGGTCGTCCTCGATCACTGCGCCGCCTTCTGCGAGCGGCAACGACTCGTAGCTCTCTCCCTGAATCACGACGAGCTCATGCGGGAAGCTGCCACCGTTCGACGCGTTGAACGTGATCTCGCCGGCCGCGTACTCGGTCGGGGCGGTGATGGTCCATTCGGTGAGCGAGGCCTCGATTCCATCGGCTGCGGCTTCGCCGGAGTCCGTTTCGGCCTCGGGCTCCTCGGCTTCTTCGGTTTCTTCGACCGGTGCTTCTTCGACCGGTTCTTCATCGGTCGCTGCTTCTTCGACTGGCTCGTCTTCGGTGCCTTCGGCTTCGGTGAGGTCTTCACCGGTCTCTTCAACCGCCTCGGCAGCGGTCTCGGCGGGCTCGGCATCCTCGGTGGACCCGTCCGACGACCCACCGCACGAGGCGGCGACGAAGGTGAGTGCAACAGCAACCGGCAGGGTTCGACGGATCGACAGCATGATCCGACCGTAGTTGAGCCGCAGCACCCAGGAGCGGTCATGTGTCGATCTTGCGAGCAACCCTCGTGGCCGCGAGCTGTGCCAGCGAGATGCAGAGCAAGAGGCTCTGGCCGTACGCTCGCCGGAATGGCCGACCCGGCTCGCCCCGCACTCACCACCGAACAGATCGACCGCTACCTCGGACGCCTTCGATTCGAGACGCGCCCCGTCACTGCCGATCTCGAGACCCTCCGGTCGCTTCATCTCGCTCACCTCGAACGCGTTCCGTTCGAGAATCTCGATATCGCGCTCGGCGACGGGGTGGATCACGACCAGCGCTCTGCGGTCGAGAAGATCACCACCGGCGGACGAGGCGGATGGTGCTTCGAAGTGAACGGTGCCTTCGCGTTGCTCCTCGAGGCACTCGGCTTCTCGGTTCGACAGCTCGGCGCCGCAGTCCTGCTGGACGGACCGAGCCAGGTGATCGAGCACCTGGCGCTCGAAGTGGCATCGGAGCATCTCGAGCCACACCTCGTCGATGTCGGCTTCGGCGACAGCTTCGACACTCCGCTCTCGCTCAACACCGCAGGTCCTCAAGATGGTGGATCCGGAACCTTCGAGCTGATCGGCAGCCCTCAGGGAACGACGCTGACCCGCCACGTCGACGGCGTCCCGGCTGCGTTGCTCAGGTTCAAGCGGGTCGCCCACTCGTTCGACGACTTCGCTGGCGTCGCTGCGTCGATGCAGACCGACCCGAGCAAGCACTGGTCCAAGCGCATCGTCGTGACGCGACGCCTCACCGACGCAGAGCGGGGGCCAACATCCGACGACAACTCACCGTCGCCTCAGCGGATCACCCTCACCACAGACCGATTGAAGATCACGCGCAACAGCGGAGTCGACGAACATCCAATCGAGGCAGACCGCTGGGCAATGGAGCTGGAACGCTGGTTCGGCGTGGCGGCGTCTCCGTCATGGAAGCCCGCGGGGAGCAACGACTCAGACTGAGACGACGCGGGCGGTCAGCAGGTTGAGTCCCGCGTGAATCATGGCGGAGGCGATGGCTTGGTCGACGTCATCGAACACCTCCCGCATACTGCGCACGCTGCGCAGCCTGAAGAGCCCACAGACGAGCAGTGCGAGCTGCTCATCACCAGACTCCAGTTCTGGAGCAAACGCCAACCGCACTTCGTGGTCGAGCGCTTCGACGAGATCGTCCAACTCCCCGGTGCCGTCCAGGGGCTCGGTCAGTCGGTCGAGTCGAAGCCGGCGAAGCACCAGCATGCCGAGACGGTCGCCGATCGGTGCGCTCTGACTGATCGTCGGCTCGCTCTTGAACACCTCGAATACCCGAGTTCGCCGTGCTGCGATCGCGTCGGTCACGGCGGTCTCGGCGTCACCGAAGTACCGGTACACGCTCCGGGTCGCGACACCGGCTCGATCCGCAATTGCTGCGAGCGTCGGCTGTTCACCATCTTTCAACAGCTCGAGCACAGCCAAGCGGACTGCGTCCATGTTTCTCCGTCGACGCATCACCCGGCCATCGGGGGCGTCGATCGTCGGTGCCCCTTTGGTGTCGGCGGCGGCAACGTCAGGACGGGCGGGATGCGAGCTCATGTTAGATCCCGCGCATTGTTTCAAGATTCCCGCCTCAACCAAACCCCACCAACAACCAGTCTGACGTGGTCAAATTTGACCATACGCGAGCCAAAAGGCCCCGCACGAGCTGGGTGTGCGTGTGCTCGCTCGCAAGGTCGAGACGCCGCTATTGTCGCCGGGAGTGCTGACATCTTCGCGCCAATCGACAACCGACATCCGTGTCGTCCTCGTCGACGACCATGAAATGATGCTCGAAGGGCTTCGAACAGGCCTCCAGGCCCGCGACGGGATCGATGTGGTCGCGACATTCGCCTGCGTCGCAGATTGTGCCACCGCGATCGATGAAGCCCGACCTGACGTCATCGTCGCCGACTACCAGCTGCCCGACGGGACCGGGATCGACGTCGCCCAACTCGCACGTTCCGTTGCTCCGACGATCCTGATCACCGGGCTCGAGCGCTCCGGCCTCCTCCACGACGCTGCCGCCGCTGGGTGTCGCGGTCTGCTCCTCAAGACGGTGACGATTGCGGAGTTGGCGGCGTCGATCGTGTCGGTCGCCGACGGGGGCAACGTGTTCACCGCCACTGATCTCCAGACGCTGGCATCGCAAAACCGCTCCTCGATCGGCGCGACGCTCACCGGCCGCGAGCGCGAAGTTCTCGCGCTGCTCGGCGAGGCGGCAAGCGCCGAAGACATCGCTCGTCAGCTCAATCTGTCGATCAACACTGTTCGCAAACACATCGCAGCGGTCCTGACCAAGCTGCATGCGAACTCTCAACTGGAAGCGGTGATCACCGCCCAGCGCGCCGGCCTCATCTGACCGACTCCGAGCCGGCAGGGTGCGATCGGTCAGAGCGCGGCAGACCGCGGCACATGGGACACGTCGTCGGGGCCGAGGTCGCGGGTCCACGCCGCGAGCTCGAGCGAGATCCCGTCTGGATCGGTGAAGTACACCGACCGGACGTACACCTCATCGGTGAACTCACGTGCGAGACCCCACTCGCTGTCGTCGTGGTTCCACACCTCGGTGCAGTCCACCCCGGCCGCCCGGAGCGCGTCGACACACCGATCGATTTCTTCCGGGGCGACGCCGAACGCCACGTGATTCATGGAACCGTGGGCGCTGACGATGTCCCCCTGGTCGGGCCGGTGGGCCGGCGCGCTCACCCCCGGGACCGCGGCGGGTGCATTCGGAAACCAGAAGAACGCCAACGAGTCACCGTTGCCGCAATCGAAGAAGAAGTGCTGCGTTCCGCCCGGAATCTCGATGGTCTTCGTGAGCTCCATACCGAGCACGCCGGAATAGAACTCCACGGTCCGAGCCATGTCGCTGCTGACCAGTGCAAGATGGTTGACGCCACGAAACTCGATACCTGCCATACCTCATCTTCGCAGCCGGGTCGGTCGCCGGTACGGTCGTGGGGTGCGATCTCGACCCGACATCGGCCAACAGGCGCCACGATTCGCGCTCGCGGCCCTTGACCCGCTCGACGACGATTCGAGTGGTCAGGCTCGCTGGGCTCTCGACGACCATCTCGGCAGCGACCGCGCCGTCGTGCTCATCTTTCATCGGCACATCCATTGACTCCCCTGTGCCGAACACGCAGCTGCCGTGAGCGGCCGCCTCGCCGATCTCGCACTGCACGGCAATGAGCCACCCCACGTTGCACTCATCACGTTCACGACAGATGAGCAACTGGCGCGCTACCGGCACCGACGCCAGCTCTCGTTCCCGATGCTCCGCGACCCGGACCGCGCGGTGTACGACGCTTACGGACTGGGCCGCGGCGGATTTCTCGACGTGTGGGGCGGGCGTGCGATGCGGCGCTACTGGCAGATTCTTCGTCCGTCAGGGCCCGGTCGGCTCCGCGATCTCGCTGCAGCGACGGACGACACCCGACAACTCGGTGCTGACGTCGTGATCCGTCCTGACGGGCGACTGGCCTGGGGGCACTGGAGTGTGCGGTCCACCGACCGCCCGAGTGTCGACGACATCTTCCGAGCGGTCGCCGCGGCGACGTGATGGTGGAGCAACCATGAGTGAACCGCTGCTGATCCGCCACCTTCCGCAGGCGAACCGCGAGTCGGGCATCGATGCCGACGCCGTCTTCGACGGTTTTGCGGCGTACTGCGACGAGCTGAACATCGAGATGTATCCCGCCCAAGAAGAGGCGGTGTTCGAACTGCTCGTCGGAAACCACGTGATCCTCAACACTCCGACCGGATCCGGCAAGTCGCTCGTTGCCACCGCCGCCCATTTCGCTGCGCTCGCTTCTGGGCGACGGAGCTATTACACGGCCCCGATCAAGGCGCTCGTGAGTGAGAAGTTCTTCGCGCTGTGCAGGGACTTCGGGTCGGAACATGTCGGGATGATCACCGGTGACGCCGCGGTGAACCCCGACGCCCCGATCATCTGTTGCACGGCGGAGATCCTCGCGAACCAGGCGCTCCGTGACGGCCCGAACACCGATGTCGACGTGGTCATCGTCGACGAGTTCCACTACTACGGCGACCCGCAACGCGGCTGGGCGTGGCAGGTACCTCTCCTCGAACTGCCGCACGTGCAGTTCATCCTGATGTCAGCGACGCTCGGTGACGTCGGGTTCTTCCAACGCGATCTCAGCGAACGAACCGGCAGGGAAACGTCCGTGGTGAAGTCGGTCAATCGCCCGGTTCCATTGCACTTCGAGTTTCGAACGTCGACGTTGCATCAGTCGATCGAACAGCTCCTCGAATCCGATCGAGCACCGATCTACGTCGTCCACTTCACGCAGAAAGACGCCACCGACGCCGCTCAGAACTACCTCGCGTTGGATCCGTTGACGAAGGAGGAAAAGGGCCGGATCAAAGAGATCGTTGGCGGCTTCAGGTTCGACTCCCCCATCGGCAAGGACCTCAAGCGCTTCCTGTCGGCGGGCATCGGCGTGCATCACGCTGGGCTCCTCCCCAAGTATCGACTGTTGGTCGAGAAGCTCGCCCAAGACGGCCTCCTCAAGATCATCTGCGGCACCGACACGCTCGGAGTCGGCGTGAACGTGCCCATTCGCTCGGTGCTGTTCACTCAACTCTGCAAGTACGACGGTACGTCGGTCCGGATTCTCTCGAATCGAGAGTTCGCTCAGATCGCTGGGCGGGCCGGCCGAAAGGGCTTCGACGAGCGCGGTGACGTGTGGGTGCAAGCACCCGAGCACGTGGTCGAGAACCTGCGCCTCACCGAGAAGGCCGAAGCGAGCGGCAAGAAGAAGATCGTGAAGAAGAAGGCACCCGAACGCAACTTCGCGATGTGGGACAAGAACGTCTTCGAGAAACTGGTCAACGGCACGCCCGAGGAGCTGCGCTCTCACTTTCACGTCAACCATCAGATGGTGATGTCGATGCTCGATCGGCCAGTCGTGCGCGATGCGAACGGAGACGGCGTCGACGGCTGCGCCTCGATCCGGCGACTCCTGACGACCAATCACGAGACGCGCAAACGTCAGCGCGGGCACATCCGTCGCACCATCGCCATCTATCGATCGCTCGCCGATGCAGGGATCCTCGAGTTCCTCGACGAACCCGACGAAGCAGGGCGCAAGGTTCGGGTGACCGTCGATCTACAGGACGAGTTCGCGCTGCATCAGCCCCTCTCGCTCTGGGCGCTCCAAGCGATCCTCGAGCTGACCGAAGGAAGCGGCCAGCCCGAGAACGAGACAGCCGCTGACAGCACCAGCGACGAAGAGCAGGACCTCGACGATGACCAAGGGGGCGAGTCCGACGACATGGCGGAGCCGGAGGTGTTCGCCCCGGTCCGATCCAACGAGGTCGATCACGCACTGAACGTCCTGAGCGTCATCGAAGCGGTCCAGGAGAACCCGGGCGTGATCATCGCCGCACAGGTCAACGAAGCAAAGTCGACGCTGATGGCCGAGATGAAGGCTGCGTACGTGGAGTACGAGGAGCGAATGGAGCGACTCGCCGAGGTGGAGGCGCCCAAGCCGAACAAGGACTGGACCTACTCGAGCTTCAACCGCTTCCGCATGCAACATCCGTGGGTCGGTGGGGACACGGTCAAGCCGAAGTCGGTCGTACGCGAGTTGTACGAACGGTCGATGACCTTCGGCGAATACGTCGCTCACTACGGGCTCAAGCGGTCCGAAGGCGCCGTACTCCGCTACCTGTCGGATGTGTACAAAGGCTTGATACAGAACGTCGCCGAGGAGCTCCGCACCGAAGAGATCGAGGACCTGACGGCGTGGCTCGGCGCCCTGGTCCGACAGGTCGACTCCAGCTTGATCGACGAGTGGGAGCGGCTGATCGACTCATCGGCGGACGCTCCCGAGGCGCCGATTCGTTCCGGTGCTCCCGTGACGATCATGGATGACGCACGAGCGTTCCGAGTGATGGTTCGCAACGCCATCTTCGAATGGGTCCAGCGACTCGCACGACGCGACGGCTACGCCGCGATCGTCACCAACGCTGCCGAGGACTCGCGACTGGTCGACGCGGAGCACCTCAGTGACGCGATGGATTCATATTGGGAGCAATTCGACGCGATCGACCTCGGTCCGAACGCTCGAAGCCCTGAGTTCTTCATCTACGAGCCGTCATCCGGGCGCGTCGCTCAGGTGCTGCTCGACCCGGGTGACACCAATGAATGGCGTATCGAAGCCACCGTCGACACCGATGCGTCGATCGAACAGGGTCGAGCCGTACTGCGCATCGTCGACATCGTCCACGACGGCTGAAGACCAGCGTTGGCGGTCACGACCGGGCGGGAGCGCCGTGGTCGTTCACCCACGCTTGCACGCACTCGGTCAGCGGCAGCGCGCGGGAGTAGTACCAGCCCTGCACGGTCGAGAAGCCCAACGAGCGGACCTGCTCGAGTTGTTCCGTGGTCTCGACGCCTTCGGCGACGACGCCCACGCCGAGGTCGTCCGCGAGCCGCAGCACGGCCTCGGTGATCGAGCGCTCGTTGGAGCCTTCCGACAACCG
>CALIOL010000121.1 GCA_938044705.1 uncultured Ilumatobacter sp.
GGTTCGTCCCGAGGCGCGGCCTGATTCGGATTCGGGTTCGGATGCTGCGCCTGAGACGTCGGTTCGTCCGGAGGCGCGGCCTGATTCGGATTCGGGTTCGGATGCTGCGCCTGAGACGTCGGTTCGTCCGGAGGCGCGGCCTGATTCGGATTCGGGTTCGGATGCTGCGCCTGAGACGTCGGTTCGTCCCGAGGCGCGGCCTGAGCCCGAGTCTGGGCCTGACATCGGCGACGCGCCGGAGCAGCCGTCACCTCCCGATGTTGGCGAGTCCCCCGTGATCCCGGGTCTTTCCGATAGCGATGGTCCCAATCGGCCATCGGATCCGGAGCAACCAGCTGAGCCCGATGTCGATGAGTCGCCGGATGCTCCCGAGGACTCGGGCGCGGCGCCTGAGGTTGGGGATGCTCCCGAGCAGCCGGTGGCGCCTGATGTCGATGAGTCGCCTGAAGTTTCCGGAGATTCGGAGTCTGCCCCCGAGACGGGCGATGCACCGGCTCAGCCCGTGGCGCCCGATGCTGACGAACCGCCCGCGACTCCGGAGGGTCCAGGGTCGGCGCCTGAGGTTGGGGATGCTCCCGAGCAGCCGGTGAGTCCGGACGTCGATGAATCGCCTGAGGTTGCCGGCGGTTCCGATGATGGGCCTGATCGTCCGTCGGTTCCGGAGCAGCCGGTCGAGCCCGAGGCTGATGAGCCGCCGGTGGTGCCGGAGGGTCCGGCAGCGCCGCCTGAGGTTGGCGACGCTCCCGAGCAGCCGGTGAGTCCGGAGATCCCCGATGCGGGCAAGACCCCCGTACCCGGTGCGTCCACTCCGCCGGTGCAGCAGCCGGCCCCTGCCCAGCCTCCGACACCCGAAGCCGAGGTCGCCCCACCCGCCACGCCGGTCTCGACCCCGGCTGCCCCACCTGCGGCCACCGGTACCTACGGCGGCACGGTGACGGCGACGGTGGACAAAGAAGTCGAGCTCGCTCCTGGACTCGAGTTCACCGTTTCACAGGGAACGGTGACCACCGGCCAAACCCAGTTCGGGACCGACGGCTCGCGCACCGAGCGAACCGATACCGGTGTTGTCGTGAACGTGGAAGGTGAGGCCAAGGGAAGCTCGGTGTCGCTGGAGTTCCAGGCGGGCGAGACCACGACCACGACGGTGGATCCGTCGGGTGCGATCACAACGGGAGACGGGACGTTCGCGCAGGGAGAAGTGGACGTTCAGGTCGGCGTCGGTGGCCAGACGATCGGTGGAGAACTCCAGGTCAGCGAAACCGAGCTCGACACGGAGAGCACGCAGGTCAACGACGATGGCAGCACGACGACCATCGTCGGCACCACGATGGAGCGCACCACCACGGTGCAGCTGACGCGAGGAGCCGACCTCCCAGACACGGACAACCCCACCGGCTACGAAGCCGGTGCCGAGGTCGAAGTCGGCGCGGGAGTCGCTGTCACCCAGGCGACGACGGAGACGATTGCGACCAATGACGCTCGGCCCGGCCAAGAAGTGATCGAGACCACCACGACCACGAACGTGTCGTTGGCGGCCAGCGGCGGCCTCGGCGGTTCGATCACCGAACCGGGTGGGACCAGCCCGTCGACCACGACGGGGGGCTCGGTCGACGTCGGTGCCAGCGTCACGCTCTACGAAGAAACGACGACCGAGCAGGTGACGATGCAGGACGGTGAAGTCGTCGGAACGGAGACGACACGGCAGATCAACTCGCCGATCGCTGACGCGACGACGACTGAGAGCACCCAGGAGAATGCGAACGGAAGCACCACCGAGACGTCGACGACGATGCTCGACGCGCCGGGCTACAACACCGACACCACGACCCAGACGGTCACGTCCCCCGATGGCACCGTGACCACGTCGACGACCACCAACACCGACGGCCTGTTCGTGGCGGACACGAACGGATCGACCAACTCGGTTCAGCATCCTGACGGAAGCTTCGAGACCACCGAGACCGTGACGGACGAAGGCTGGTTCACCGACGTCACGACCGTCACGTCCACCGAGTTCGATGCCGTCACGGGCGAGACCAACGTGACCACGACGACGCTCGAGAACGGGTCGGTCACGTCGGTCGAGCGAGAGACCGTGCCAGCCGTACCTTCGTCGTAGCTCACGGCGTCGGTGCGGTTCGGGCGCGCATCGACGATTCGATGTGACAGAGTCTGGCCGTGCGATTGGGGAGAGCCTGACGGATGAGCGGTCGCGACGTGGCTGCTCCGGACTTCTACACGTATGCGTGGGAACCGATCGTCAGCGTCGAGCGCGACGGTTGCTTTCTCACCATCGGTTGGGCTGACGGGATGACGCTGCGTGCGTTCGATCTGTGGCTCCGGGAGAACGCGGTCGGTGCCGGTGGGGTCGACCCCGCAACGCGCGAGGGACTGTTCGACCCAGCGGAACTGACCGACGACATCGCCATCGAATCAGCCACCGTCGACGACGGCGGTGCGCTACGGATCAGGTGGGCACTGGACGGTGCCGATGCCACGTATCACCCTGGTTGGCTTCGTCATGTCGCCCAAGGGCGACATCACCCGGGCAGCTGGATTCCGTCGATGTCGCCGTGGACGTCCTCGACGATGTCGGATCTCCCGACCCACGACGGATCACAGGTGCTCGGTGACGACGAGACGTTCGCGGCATGGCTGAACGACATGTTCCGCTTCGGTGTCAGCCGGTTGCGCGGTTGCCCGGTCGACGCCGACTTCAACGTGTCGCTCGCCGCTCGAATCGGTGCGGTTCGCGACACGAACTTCGGTGCCCACTGGGATGTCAAGGCCGACGTGTCGCTGGCTGGGGACGCGTTGACGAACAGCACCGCGAACACCAACCGTCGCCTCGGCCCGCACACCGACCTGCCGACGCGGGAGACGCCACCCGGGTTCCAGTTCCTGCATTGCATCGCGAACGAAGCGGGCGGTGGTTTCTCCACGATGGCCGATGGTGCGGCCGTCGTGGAGGCGTTGCGGGCCGAACACCCCGAGCACTACGAGGCACTCACCACGTTGCGCTGGGTGTTCTTCAATCGTGGGCCGGGCATCGATCACCGATGGTCTGCGCCGATGATCGATCTCGGTGTCGAGGGCGCTCCCTTGACGCTGCGGGCGTTCTATCCCGTTCGCGGGTTCCCCGACATGGAACCCGACGACATGCCGCGTGCGTATGCAGCGATGGCGTGCTTCAGTCGGCTCGCCGACAGCGATCGCTTCAAGCTCGCATCGGCGTTCGTTCCGGGCGATGTCGTCGGGTTCGACAACCGTCGCATCCTGCACGGTCGCGATGCCTTCGAGTCCGGAGGCCATCGCCACCTCCGAGGCTTCTACATCGACCACGACGACGTCCGGTCGACGGTCCGTGTCGCGAACCGGCGTCTCGACCAGACTTCACCAACTTCCGTTTCGTAGAGGACCTCTCATATGCAGACTCAGCAGCATCCCGGCGTGTTCATCACCTGCGCTGTCACCGGCGGCGGGGACACCGTCGGCAAGTCCGACAAGGTGCCCGTCACCCCCGAGCAGATCGCCGATGCCTGCATCGAAGCAGCTCAGGCCGGAGCGGCGATCACCCACATCCACGTTCGAGACGATGATGGGTCGGCGTCGCGTGACGTCGGCAAGTACGCCGAGGTCGTCGAGCGAGTGCGAGCGAGCGACACCGATGTGGTCATCAACCTCACCGCAGGGATGGGCGGCGACATCGTGCTCGGGAGCGCCGAAGCGCCGTTCCCGGTGTCGGCTGACGGCACCGACATGGTCGGCGCGACCGAGCGGGTTGCCCATGTGACCGAGCTACGTCCCGAGATCTGCACGCTCGACTGCGGCACCATGAACTTCGGTGCCGGTGACTACATCATGACCAACACACCGAGCCAGCTCGAAGCGATGGCCGAACTGATGAACGCGGCGGGCACCCGCATCGAGATCGAAGCGTTCGACACTGGTCACCTGGCTCACGCGAAGGACCTGGCGAAGCGGGGTGTCATTCCCGACCCGGTCATGGTGCAGCTCTGTATGGGTATCCCGTGGGGTGCACCCGACGACCTCAACACCTTCATGGCGATGCGGAACAACATTCCTGACGACTGGACGTTCTCGGCGTTCAGCATCGGCCGCAACCAGTTGAAGTACGTGTCGCTCGCGGCGATGGCCGGGGGCAACGTCCGCGTCGGCCTCGAGGACAACCTGTACCTCGATCGCGGCGTGCTGGCTTCAAATGGCGACCTGGTGGCTCGGGCGAAGACGATCCTCGAAGCCCAGAACTACACCGTGCTGACACCAGCTCAGGTGCGTGACAACCTGCAGTTGACCAAGCACGCATGACTGCCATCATCGAGCGCGCCGCGGTGGTCGGGTGCGGTGTGATCGGCGCGGCGTGGGCGGCTCGGTTGGTGTTGCACGGTGTGGACGTGGCGATCAGCGACCCGACCCCGGACGCCTCGGCCACGTTCGAGGCGGTGCTGGCGAACGCCGTCGCCGCCTACGACGACCTCGGGTTGGCCACCGATCGGCGCGGCACGGTGCGTTTCGCGACGTCGATCTCCGACGCCGTGCGTGATGCGGAGTTCGTGCAGGAGAGTGTCCCCGAGCGCATCGACGTGAAGGTCGCCGTGCTCGCCGAGATCGAAGCGGCGGCGTCGGTTGATGCGTTGATCGCCTCGTCGACCTCGGGCTTGCTCCCCACCGAGATGCAGGCGGAGATGGCGCATCCGGAACGACTCCTGGTCGGCCACCCGTACAACCCGGTGTACCTCCTTCCGGTCGTCGAGGTCGTGGGCGGCGACCGAACGTCGCTGGGGTCGATCGACCGAGCGATGGCGTTGTACTCGTCGATCGGTATGAAGCCGGTGCACGTCCGCGTCGAGATCGATGCCTTCATCGGTGATCGACTGCTCGAAGCGGTCTGGCGCGAGGCGCTGTGGCTGGTGGCCGATGGCGTGGCCACCACCGAGGAGATCGACACCGTGATCACGCACGGCTTCGGGCTGCGATGGGCACAGATGGGCCTCTTCGAGACGTACCGGGTTGCTGGCGGAGCTGGTGGGTTCCGCCACTTCATGGAACAGTTCGGCCCGGCGCTCGACCTGCCGTGGACGAAGCTGATGGACACGCCGGAATTCACCCCGGAGCTGGTCGACACGATCGTCGAGCAATCCGATGCACAGTCCGGCGACCATTCGGTCCGCGAGCTCGAACGAATCCGCGACGCAAATCTCGTCGGCTTCCTCAAAGTGCTCGAAGCCAACACGTGGGGCGCGGGAACAACGGTTGCGACGCATCGCACGCCGCCCGACTGACCGGTCTGCCGCTCCGAGGGACCGAAGAAGTGTCTTGACTTCGAGTGCACTCGAAGTCGTACCGTCGGCGACATGCCGACCACCGACCGCGTCGCCGTGGGCGCTCCCATCTCTGCCGTCGCAGCCGCGACAGGGCTGACGAGCCACACGCTGCGCTACTACGAAGACCTCGGGCTGATCACCGATGTCGAACGTTCACCATCGGGTCATCGTTCGTATTCACCTGCGGACGTGAAGTGGGTCGAGTTCCTCCTGCGACTCCGCGAGACCGGAATGCCCGTCGAGGAAATGCGTCGATTCGCCCAGCTGCGTCGTGACGGCCCGCCCACGGCGGTTGACCGCCAGCAGATGCTCAATGCCCACCGACGCCGTGTGCGCGCGGAGCAAGCGCGCCTCGCCGACAACCTCGCTGCCATCGACGAGAAGATCGCGTACTACGAGGACCTCGTCGCCACTGAGACCACCGACCACATGGAGAACGTCACATGATCACCCTGCCACCACGACCGGTTACCGATGACGCCCGCCTCGATCACGGACGAGCTGTCCTCGACGCTGTCGACGGAGATGCAGGTCAACGCGTGATCGATTCGCTCGCTGACATCGCCCCCGACCTCGGACGCCACATCATCGAGTACGGGTTCGGCGACGTCTACGCCCGCGACGGGCTTGCGCCCGAGCAACGTCAACTCGTCACGCTCGGCGTGCTGGCAGCGCTGGGTGGATGCGAAGCGCAACTGTCTGTGCACGTGAACGCATCACTCAATGTCGGACTCTCAGCCGAAGAGATCGTCGAGGCGTTGATCCACAGCGCCGTGTACGCAGGATTCCCGCGGGCTCTCAACGCCGTGTTCACGGCCCGCGCCGTGTTCGAGGAACGCGGACTTCTCCCCCTTGCGTGAGCCAAGCGATCCTGCGCGAGTGTGGGGATTGCCAGAGTTGGTCGGGCTACTCGAGCGGTTCTTGTGTGAGCAGGGGGCGAACGTTGCTGTCGAGGCGGTCGAGTGCCGCGGTGAGCGCGGCGAGTTCGGATTCGGTGAACCCGTCGAAGACTCGGAATCGCTCGATCACGGCGCGCTCGTGAAGCTCGTCTGCCAACTGCTTGCCGGCCACCGACAATTGCAGGATTCGACCACGACGATCGTCCGGGTCGGGTCGTCGCTCAACGAGTTCCGCGGCGACGAGGCTCTCGACCAGACGGCTGACGTTGGGCGCGTCTTCGAGTGCAGGTTCAGTGAGCTCGACCTGGCGGGTTGCTCCGCCTTCGCGCAGCCGTGCGAGAACGAACCACTTCTCCGGAGTGAGGCCGTGGCGACTGGTTTCCAGGAATCTGGCGAGGTGTGTCAGCAGCAGCCGGTTCGTGCGGTGGAGTCGGTAGGCAACCGCGTCTTCGAGACGTTGTGCTTCGTGGACGCTCTCGCCGACACCCGGTTCGCCTGGTCTGGGTTTCACGGGCCAACGCGTTCGGCTTCGTAGTAGGCCGAGTTGGGTGGCGCCGCGAGGCACGGTCCTGCAACAGCCATCGTGTCAGCGAAGTGCTGCGACGCGGTGTAGTTGTCGAACTGCTCCTTGGTCGTCCATTCCTCGGCGATCATCACCGTGTTCGGGTTGTGCGTGTCGACGGACACGACGAACAGCTCGCACCCTTCGAACAACGATTGGATCCGACCGGCCTCCGATGTGAGTGTGTCGATGAGGGTGTCACGACCCTCGTCGGTTGCGGTGACTTGGACACGAGCTACGAGCACGGGGTTCTCCTTGATGATGGCGTACGCAATAGTTACGTACGCCACTATAACGGAAGAAGGTGACTCCCTCGACGCGGGGCCCCGTGCGCCGCGGAAACGCGGGATCGAAGCGTTCGGCTGCGCCGTTTCGAACGGTCGAGCGAGGTCTCTGCGGTCAGGTTCGCCAGAGGCCGATGTCAGCGATGAACTGGTCGACGATCTGCCCGATCGTCGTGTCGAGGTGCCGTGTGACGCGATCGTCGGTGGGTCTCGTACGTTGCGAGGACCAGTCGAGGAGTTCATCGAGACCGCCGGCGAGGTCGGGGTGGAGCTCGCCCCAACGTGCGGCCGCGCGGTGCCGGTCGGTCGTCCAGGTCGAATCGTGCACGCTGACGAGTCCTGCGACGGCGAGCAGGGTTTTGCGTGCGGCGCGCCGACCCAGAATCTTCGCGTCGAGCTCGTTGACGCGCTCGCGCCAGCTCTCCAGGTGTCGCCCGATGTCGCCGTTGAAGCCGCGAGCCGCGCGGTGGTCACCCGAAAACGGCAGTGTCGCTCGATCGACTTCGGCGCCGGCGAGCAGAACGCAATAGTGATGGAGGAACACGCGGTTGCCGTGTGTCTCATCGGTCGTTCCCGCGAAGTCACCGGCCGCTGCGGCCCCGATCTCGACACCGCGGCACAGATCAGCGAATTCGTCCGAGAGTGCGTCAGCGATTGAGGATGCAGCTTCGGCTGGCACGCCGACTGCGAGGAGGTCGACGTCGGAATCGGGAACCTGGGCTGTGCCCGTCGCGACTGAACCATAGAGATAGATCGACGCCTCTGGCACGGCCTCGATGATGGTCTTCATCGAGGCGTCGAGCAGCGGTGTGTAGCGACCGGGAATGCGGGTCCTGCTCACGCCGGTTCGGATCTTGCCGCTCTCGGTCAGGCCCTCCAGCGGGTCATGCACGCGTGCCTCCGAGATCGGGGCTCATTGCTGGGCGTGCTCGGCGGGCCATGGAAGTCAGCTGTCGGTCGTTTCGCTTGGCTGTGATCTCGAAGTCGTTGGCGATGACGGGCGTGGCTGTCGCGGCTCGCGAACCCCCGCAGCTGGAGGCGGCCCAGACCTGAACATCGGTGTGACATCCCACCCGCCGTGGTTCCACATCCATGCGTGAGCCCAGCGGTCGATGAGTGGCGTACGAAACCATGCTCGAACCCAGATGGGGCAGCGATCGAGTCGAGGGGTCAATCCTCCCGGCGGTGCCCAGTTCCATGCAGGCAGAGAGCCGGCCGGGGCCTCGATTCCGGCTGGCGACGGAAACTTCATCACCCTTCGAGGGTACGACGCGTCTCGCTGGAGTCGGTCGCGCGTCGACCGGAACACCGGACGATGGTCAGCGGACGCGACGGCCCGATAGCGCCGTGCCGGGAGGGGTCGCTTCGACTCGTGGTGATCTCGGGCGGTTGGCCCGTACGGCGCGTAGGTTGCGTCAGTGATGCCCGACCAGAGCCCCTTCCCGGTGATCGAGACTGAACGGCTCGTCCTTCGCGAAGTGGTCGATGGTGACGCGGAGCGCCTCTTCGAGATCCACTGGGATCAGCGTTGGATGGAATGGTGGGGCGCCGATGTTCCCATCGATGTCGAGGAAACACGGCAACTCATCGACGCGTGGAAGTCCTGGCGGCGCACTCCGAACCCAGGGGTTCGGTGGGGCCTTCAGATCGCAGGTGAGAGCGAACTCGTCGGCACATGCGGACTGTTCAAATGGAATCGCAACTGGGACTCGTGTTCAACGAGCTACGAGATCGCGACCTGGCGTAGTGGTCAGGGATATATGACCGAGGCGATGTCGGCGGTACTCGAGTGGGGTGCGGACAACATGTCGCTGAATCGAGTGGAGGCGCTTGTTCATCCATCGAACTCGCCATCGAAGGGGTTACTTGAGCGTCTTGGATTCGAGTACGAAGGACGGCTTCGACAGGCGGCTCGGTGGGGCGGCCAGTATCGCGACCTGCTTCTGATGGCCAAGGTTTCTCCCGTGTGAGGACGACAACCGGCCTCGACGCCAGCGCCCGTCATGCGACAGGAGCCGGCGTCGGGCCGAACGTCACCGGGTTCGTTTACGGCCCGTCTTCACCCGGTGCAGGGGCTTCGTCGTCTTCGCCCGGTGCGGGACGCTCCGGGCGGTCCTCGCCTTCGGCGGGGGCTTCGCCGTCCTCGCCTGGTGCGGGACGTTCCGGCCGATCGCCTTCGACCGGGGCCTCGCCGCCCTGACCGCCCTGGCCAGCCTGGCCCTCCGCGTCGGCGTCGTCGCGAGCCGGTGCCTCGTAGGTGCCCATCAAACAGCGGGGCACGTAGGGGTATGCGTCGGTCACGACGTACAAGTACTCGCCGTCGATCTCGATGCCATTGCACTCGTCGAGGTCACCGTAGCTTTCGTCGAAATCCCAGTCCTGGGCGAGCGAGCCGTCCTTCTCGGGACCGAAGAACACCGCCTCCTCGGCGTCGCTGCGGGCCTCGTGGACGCAGTTGGTTCCCTCCCGCTCGTCGGTTCCGAGCTGGTAGCTGGACGAATAGGCCTCGCTCAGCGAGTGGTAGATCATGTGGCCGTCAGCAGCGAAACCGAGGAAGGCGAGATCCTCATCGGCCCCAGACATCGCCACAGCGTTGTCGACCACCGACTCGGGGGTGCCGTGGTAGTGGTACTCGCCCCACGGCTGGACGTGGGCATTGTTGAAGTCGAGCCCCAGTGGGATATCGACCAGGTCGGAAAGACCGACGGCCTGGATGTTGTAGGTGATCCCGTTGTCGCACACCGCTCGTTCTGCGGTGCCCGGCTCGAACTTGACGCCGTTGAACACGATCGCCGGAATCTGGGCCTGGGTCGGCTCACCGACGTACTCGGGTACGAGCGGGAAGGTGTAGGACTGGTCCTGGGCGGAGATCGTGTTCGGGTTCGCCTCGTTCGGGAACTCGCCGGTCTCGTGATCGGGCAGCGCATTCGACGTGATCGTGCGAGTGTTCGCTTCCTCGTCGATCGTGACGGTGACCATCGTGCCGTACTCGGGGATCTCGGCTGAGTACTCACCGAACAGATCGACCCCCGAGAGGTCGGTGACCTCCTCGTGGTCGTGATCCTCATCGTCGTCGTGACTGTGGTCGTCGTCATCGGAATCGGTCGTCTCATCGGCGACCGGTTCGGCCGCTTCCTCGGGCTCTTGTTCGATGCCGTCGTCTTCCTGGCCGGTCGGTTCTTCCTGCTGTTCGACGTTGTCCTGTTCGACGTCGTTGGCGGTCGATTCCTGGGCGTCACTGCCGCAGCTGATCAGCATGGTGGCTGCCAACGCCGTGCCGAGGAACAACGGCGTCTTCGTCCGTATGTCGCTTCGCATTTCGAGTCGTCTTCTCAATGTTGGCTCCTTGTCGTAGGTGTCGATCCGTTCGTCGAATCGTGAACAACTCCGAGCACATCGCCACGCCGGCTCCGCCCTGCTTTGAGCTTCTCGGTCGCTGCGTGTACTCGCATGTTCGTTCTACGATCGGAACTTGGCAGCGGCCTGTGAACGGACTCAGGATCTCCGGGGAGACGGCGACTCGCGGTGGTGACGACGTTCGACCATGTCCGGGGCGCGGCTCGATCCGCGCCGGTTCGTCGACGGATGGTCTGAGACCGGGGTGAGAAGTGGCCGGTCGCGCAGGCGGCCGAGTGCAGGGTGATACGTGTCGGCTGAGTTAGCTCGGCGTGAGCGCGGCGCCCCACCACTCGAGGAATGAGGCTTCGACCCGGCGGTCGACCAGTTCGACGATCAACCCGCTCGGTGGTTGGACGTAGCTGAACACGCCGAACCCGTTGCCGTCGGCCGGGTCGTGTTGGGCGCCAACGAGGGTCCAGCCAGCATCGACCAACCGTGTCGTTTCGCCGGTCACGTCGTCGGTCCACAGTCCGATGTGGTGCGCACCGGAACCATCGGCAGCGTCCCAGAAGCTCCCGGCCGGTCCCTGCAACAGTTCGAGATGTTGTGGACCCTCCGCCGAGTACACGAACTTCAGGTGGTACTCCTGCAGGCCCGCCTCCGGCGTCCACAACGCCTGGGCCGGGTTGTCGCGAGCCTCTGCCCACGTGACGTTCAGCCCCGAACCCAACTCGTCCATTGCAACGTCGAGGTCCGGGACGCGGATCCCGATGTGGAACTGGTCCTGGTAGTTGATCATGAGGTCGCGTTCAGGCCGGCCGGGTCGCCGAGCAACGTGCAGATCGTCCGGCAGAACTCCGCCGCCGGTGCGCCGTCGAATGCCCGGTGATCCCACGTGAGGCTGAGCGTCATGCGCTTGATGGACGTGACGTTCCCGTCGGCGTCGAGCGCCAGGTCGTCGCGGAGCCGGCCCACACCGAGGATCGCCGTGTTCGGCGGATTGATCACGGGCGTGAACCCGTCGACGCCGTACATCCCCAGCGTCGACACCGAGAACGTGCCGCCTTCCAGATCGGCGAGACCCAGCGAACCGGAACGAGCCGCCTCGGCCAGGCGTGACGTCTCGGCGCCCAAGTCGGCGAGATCGCGGCCCAGTGTGTTGGAGATGACCGGAACGATCAAACCATCGTCCAGTGCCACCGCCATACCGACATGCACCTCGGGCAGCATCGCGAGCCCGTCGTCGGTGATCTGTGAGTTGACGTACGGATGCGCCCGCAGGGCGCGAGCGGCCGCAGCGATGACGTAGTCGGTGTACCCCGGTGCAGAGCCGGACGCTTTGCGAGCTTCGCGGTCAGCGACCACCGCATCGAGGTCTGCGTCCATGTGCAAGGTGAGTTGCGCCATCGACTGCAGCGACTCGTGCATCCGCTTCGCAATCGTGCCGCGCATGCCGCGCATCGGCGTCACACTCGTCGGCGTCTGAAGGGCAGGCGGCAGCGCTGGCGGTGCGGCCGCTGCCGGTGCGGCGGGCTTCGGTGCCGTGGTCGGCGCGGGAGCGGTCCGATCGTCGAGCATCGACCGCACGTACTGCGCAACGGTCTCGCGAGTCGCGCGACCATCGGACGGTTCGATCGACACGGCGGAGACGTCGACGCCCAGCAGATCTGCGAGTTGCCGCGCGGCGGCGGTTGCCGGGACGTGTCCGCCCGCAGCGGGTGCGCTGGTCGAACCCGGGGCGGCAGCGGCTGGCGCAGGTGTCGCGGTGAGTCCTTCGAGGTCCTCAGACGTGATGCGCCCGCCAGGGCCCGTGCCAGCCACGGTCGCGAGGTCGATGCCGCGTTCCGAAGCGAGACGCTTGGCCATCGGCGATGCGATGATCCGCCCGCCGGGCAGTGTGGCAGCCGTTGCCGCCGCAGCCACCGGTGCGGGAGTCGGGGCAGCGGCAGGCGCAGCTGCGGGTGCCGCCGCCGGTGCCGCTGGGGCACTGCTCGCCGGAGCCGACTCGCCATCGGCGAGAATCCAGCCGATGCGTTCACCGCAGGCGAACGTCGCACCGACCTCGGCTTCGATGCTGATCCGCCCGGTGCCGGCGGACTCGACCTCGGTCTCGGTCTTGTCGGTCTCGATCACGAGCAGCGGAGCGCCTGCGCTCACCTCGTCACCGTCGGCAACGAGCCATTCGGTGATCGTTCCTTCCTCCATCGTGAGGCCGAGCTTTGGCATGAGGAACTCAGTCGCCATGGTTGTCCTTTCGAGACAGAGAGGTGGGGGAGTGCGATGTCTTGACGTCGAACTGGTGGTCGAGTGCTGCCGCCGACAGCGTCGCCTCGACGTCGATGAGTCGAGGACCCGAGGGTGTGACCGACACGCTGATCGTCGCGTCGCTCGACACCGGTGTGTCACGTTCGCCGTCGTAGGCCAGCACGCCACCACCGGGAAGCGTGATCGTCGTCGACTCGTCGATGGGCTCGATCGACTCGACCTCGAGCGTTGCGAACGTGCCGGGCGCAAGCGGTACTCGAACCTGTCGCGCTGCCGTGGCGCCGGGCGCGGCGAGACGAATCACGACCCCACCGACGGCGTCGCGGCGAACCGGGTGCACGCGCCCGGCGATGCTCGCCAGGCCGGTGCTTGCCGGGTTGGCAATACACGCCACCACCCAGCGGATCGAAGCGGGGTCGTTGACCGCGCGAGCACCGACGAACGCAGTGTCGATGAGCGCCGCTTCCACGAGCGCCGCGTCGTGCGAGACGGCGTCCTTGCCGGGCTCGTCGATCGTCAACTCGACGCGCTTCGCAGGCGTGAGTGGCGTCTCGACGGCTCCGGTCGCGACCAGCGCCGCGGCGACGCCGGCTGTGGTGCCATCGACCGCAGACGGGAACACGTTGTTCGTTCCGGTCGAGATGGGAATCAACGCAACGTCGGGCCAGCCGGTCGCGACGTCTCGACACGTCCCGTCACCGCCGAGCGCCACGACCGCACCAGCTTCGGCTTTCAGCATCTCGTGGGCTGCGGCCACCGTGTCGAAATGTGACCCGGTCTTCGGTCCGTCGACGAACTCGATGTTGCCGTCCAGTCCCTCGACGGCGCGTTCGGCCAAGTGGTGCGTGTCGGTGCTCATCAACACCCGTTCGACACCCTGCTCCAACGCTCCCGCTGCGACACGACGCATGATTCCGATCTTCACCGAATCCGACGTGTGGCCCGCTGCCGACACCAGCCGACGGATGTCCTTGCCCGCGTGAGGGTTCACGATGATGCCGACGGTCGACACCTCAGCTCTCCCGGCAGCGGTCGACATCGGCCACGTTGACGTCAGGCCCCAGGGCGAGCGAGCACGCTGCGAACAGCGTCGGTGATCTTCTCGGGCGACGGCTGGTAGTGCGCTTCCAGCACCGGACTGAACGGCACCGGTGAGAACGGTGCGGCCACACGTCCAACGGGAGCATCGAGGTAGTCGAACGCCTCTTCCTGGATCTGGGCAGCGACTTCAGCGCCCAAACCGGCGAAGCGCACCGCTTCGTGGACGACGATCACCCGGTTGGTCTTCTTGACCGACTCGATGATCGTCTCGGTGTCGAGCGGCTGCATGGTGCGCGGGTCGATGACCTCCACGCTGATGCCTTCGCTTGCCAGCTTGTCCGCGACGTCGACGCAATCGTTGGCCATCTTGGCCCACGACACGATGGTCACGTCCGTGCCCTCACGCAACACGTTTGCCTTGCCGAGCGGAATCGCGTACGGCTCTTCGGGCACTTCACCTTGCATGCCCAGCAGACGCTTGTGCTTGATCATGATCGTCGGGTTGTTCTCCCGAATGCACGAGGTCATCAACCCCTTCATGTCATACGGGTTCGACGGGTAGACGACCTTCAAGCCGGGGATGTGGCAGATCAACGCTTCCAACGACTGGCTGTGCTGCGCTGCTGCCGACAGGCCGCCGCCACCACCGGTCGTGATGGTCATCGGCACCGTCGCCGAGCCACCGAACATGTACTTGACCTTCGCGGCCTGGTTGATGATCTGATCGAACGCCACGGCGATGAAGTCCATGAACATGATGTCCACGATCGGGCGCAGGCCAGCGACCGCTGCACCGACGCCGAGGCCGATGATTGCCTGCTCGCTGATGGGCGTGTCGACCACGCGACGCTCACCGAACTCTTTCTGGAGTCCCGCATAGCTCTGGAACACGCCACCGAAGGCGCCGATGTCCTCACCTGCGCAGAACACGTCCTCGTTGGCTGCCATCTCCTGGCGGACCGCTTCGTTGAAGGCCTGCACGTAACCGATCTTGCGCGTCATGATGCTGCTCCTGGCGTTGCTGAGTACACATCGACAAGGATCTGGTCGACCTCGGGGACGGGTGAGTCTTCGGCGAACTGAATTGCCTCGGCGATGTCGGCGCGAAGCTCGGCCCACACGTTGTCGAAGTCGTCACGGCTGGCAGTGCCCGCCTCGATCATCCGGTCTTCGAACGTGAAGATCGGGTCGCGCTGCTTCCACACTTCGACTTCGTCGTCGGTGCGGTACTTCAAGCCGAGGTTCTGAACGCCGTGGTGGTTGTAGAACCGGTACGTCTTGGCTTCGATCAGCGACGGGCCGTCGCCGGCCAGCGCTCGCTTCTTGGCTTCGAGTGCTGCTTCGTGAATGGCCACGACGTCCATACCGTCGACGATCACACCGGGCATGCCGTATCCGGCGGCTCGGTCGACGATGTCGGTGATCGCCATGGTCTTGTCGCGCGGCGTGAACTCGCCGTACTCGTTGTTCTCGCAGATGAACAGCACCGGCAACTTGAGCGCGCACGCCATGTTGGCGGCCTCGTGGAATGCGCCGATGTTGGTCGAGCCGTCACCGAAGAACGACGCGGAGACGACGCCGTTGTCTCGGTACTTGTTGGCGAATCCAGCCCCGACCGCGATCGGCGCACCGGCTCCAACGATGCCATTCGCACCGAGCATGCCGACGTCGAGATTCGAGATGTGCATCGAACCTCCTTTGCCCTTGTTGTAGCCGGTCGACTTCGCCATCAGCTCGGCCATCATCGGCTTGAACTCGCCGCCCTTGGCGACGAGGTGCCCGTGACCGCGGTGCGTCGAGGTGATCTGATCCTCGTCGGTCAGGGCTGCGCACACGCCCGAGGCCACCGCCTCCTGGCCCACGTAGAGGTGGAGGAAGCCGGGAAGCTTGGCGGCTTCGGCCAATTGGCCTGCGGCCTCTTCGAAGAGCCGGATCCGCACCATGCGTCGGTGCATGTCCATCAACACGTCGGTCGAGAAGTCCATGTATGTCCTTGTTCGTGTGGGGTTCCATGACGAGTCGAGCCCGCCACGGTCGGTTCAGCGGGAGAGGATGGTGACGCCGGAGATTCCGGGAGCACCGTAAACGTGGGTGTAGGCGACCTTCGGGTCGTTCGGGACCTGGCGCTCGCCGGCCTGACCGCGCAACTGCAGCACGTTCTCGTAGACCTGGCGAAGGCCCGACGCCCCGATCGGTTCGCCGTTGGCGAGGCAGCCGCCGTCGGTGTTGACGGGCAAGCGGCCGTTGATCTCGGTGTCGCCGCGAGCGAGCATGTCCTCCTGCTCACCGTGCTCGCAGAAGCCGTTCTCGGCCATGTGCATGATCTCGGCACCCGACTCGGTGTCCTGCAGCTGTGCGATGTCGACGTCCTGCGGGCCGAGACCGGCCATCTCGAACGCCGCCTTCGAGGCGTCGGTGGTCGGCCCGGGGTCGCGATCGATCGCGGTGGAGGGGGCGAGCACTTCGAACGAGCCGAACTGGCGTGTTCGCATCGCGGCAGCCTTGATGTAGATCGGCGTGTCGGTGTACTCCTTGGCCTTGTCAGCCCGGCACACGATCATGGCCACGCCGCCTTCACCCGGCGAGCAGAACATGTACTGGGTGAGCGGCCACGACAGCATCATCGACTCGAGCACCTGCTCTTCGGTCATCGGCTTGCGCCGCCACGCCATCGGGTTCATCGCACCGTTGCGGAACGCCTTGGCCGACACTCTGGCCAGCGCGTCCTGGGTGATCCCGTGGTCGTGCATGTAGCGAGTGATCTTCATGCCGAAGAACTGCGTGGTGAGTGCGAGGCCCGACCCGCCGTACCAGTCCTTGCCCCGCGGTCCCTTGATCCGGAACGCACCCTTTTCGTGCTTGTCGAATCCGATCGCGATACCCAGATCGGCAGCACCGGACTTGATGGTGTTCACCGACTGCGAGAGCGCAGTGCCGCCCGTGGCGCATCCGTTCACGACGTTGGTGAACGGCAGCCCGGTCAACCCGACCTCGCTGACCATGGTGTCTGCGGCGCCGGCGTCCATCGATCCGCCGACAGCGAACTGCATGTCCGACCAGTCGAGACCGCAGTCGGCGAGTGCACGGCGCACCGCAACGACTCCCATTCGCTTGCCGGACACGCCGTCGTGGCGCCCGAATTCGTGCATACCGATGCCAACGATTGCGACGTCGTTCATGATGCGTCTCCGTTCTCCTGGTTGTTCGACGAGTCACCCGTAGGTGCGAATGCGTAGGTGACGATGTCGTTGCCGTCGTCGTCGGTACCGAGGACCTGAGCAACGATCTCCATCTCCATGCCGATCTCGAGTTCTTCGGGGGTTCCGACCGTGAGCCGGGTTTCGACTCGTACCTGGTTGTCGAGTTCGACGTATCCGACGCCGTACGGCTCGAAGTCCGCTCCGACCGGGCCGAGGTACGGCGGGGCCTTTGGCGGGAACGCCTGCACGGTCCACGTCCACAGCGTGCCGGTCTGCGCGAGTTCGATGTCCTCGGCGCCGTCGAACATGCACTTCGGGCATCCCGACTGGCGTGGGTACATGTGGTTGCCACAGTTGTTGCAACGGCTTCCGAAGAGGATGGGTCGGCCGTCGTCGTCGAGACGGAAGACGCCGTCGGCGACGAGGGTCTGGTTGGCAGTGGATGCAGTCATGTGGCTCCGTGTCGGATGTCGGTCGGTCTGATGTGAGTCGTTGCTCAGGCGGTGGCGCCGCGAGCCCAGCGCAGCGACCGTCGGAGCAACTCGTAGTACGCGGGGTGTTCCCACGAACCGCGTTCGATGTTCGGGTAGTAGTCCACGACCGGGACCATGTCGTAGTGGCCGCGGCAGTGGCCGAGCGTGTTGTAGAGCACCGCGCCCTCGCCGAGTTCGCGGAGATACATGACCAAGTGCTGGTCGCCGTATTCACCACTGGTGTCGGTCCAGTCGTGTTCGACGAAGCCGCGTGCGTCGCCGCTCCAATTCGTGTGGAGCAGCGGCTGCAGTGACGCGCGGTCGGCGTACTCGCAGCAGTACAGCTCGTCATCGGTTTCGAATGGTTCGATGCCGTCGACCAACCAGTGGTCCTCGGTGCTCCGTTCGACCCGGTAGGGCATGATCGGCGGATGCGCGACGAACTGTGAGCCCAGGGTGTCGGCCCACAGGGGAAAGACGCGCGGCGCATCCACACCGTTGGGCGTGCCGATGTCGAGCGCAGAGTTGGTGCCGTGCAGCGCGACCCATCGGCCGCCAGCGCTCACCCAGTCCCGGATGGCTTGCTGCGCCGCTTCCGTGGGGCGCAGGTTGCAGGTGTAGCTGACGAGGATCGAGCCGGCCGCGATCGCGTCGGTGTCTTCGTAGTCCGGCTGCACGCGGACGCGGTACTCCTCGTGCTCGCCGAGCAGGTTGAGCACTTCGCGGCGCGCGTAGTCCACGTCGTGGTACATCCCGCCCGCCACGAACGTGACGTCGATCCGAGAGCCGGCCATCGTCAGAAGTCGACCCGCTTGAGGAACCCACCGTCGACGGTGACGTTGACGCCGTTGATGTGCTTGGCTGCGTCGCTGGCGAGGAATGCGACGGTGTTCGCGACGTCTTGCGGCTCGCCGAGTTCGCCTTGCGGATGGTTCTTCTGCGTGGCGGCGTAGAAGTCGGCCATGTTGTCCTTGATCATGTTCCAGTCGCCGCCTTCGACGTAGATCGGCCCGGGCGACACGACGTTGCAACGGATCCCCTGAGCGCCGAGCACCTGTGCTTGGCCGAGGGTCCAGTTGGTCACAGCAGCCTTGAAGGCCGAGTAGCTGCCGGACCCGGACGCAAAGTGCTCGTTCACCGCTGTCGTGCTGATCGAGATCAGTGCCCCGCCGCCGTCAGCGAGCGCTTCCTTGGCCGCATCAGCGCCGTGGATCAGCGACATCAGGTCGATGTCCATGTTGTTCTGCCACTTGTCGAACGAACGCGCCGGCTTGCCGGAGGTGTTGTGGACGTAGATGTCGATGCCACCGAGTGCTTCGGAGGACTCGGCGATCCATGCACGAACGGCGTCGGGGTCGGCAGCGTCGCACACCGAGCCGACGACGGTGCCGGCCGCGCCCTCGGACATGGCTGCCACCGCAGCGTCGACGTCGTCCTGGGTGCGCGAGCAGATCGCGACGGATGCGCCCTCGGCGACGAGCGTCTCGGCGATCGCGCGACCGAGCCCCTTCGTCGAGCCGGTGATGAGGGCCTTCTTGCCGCTGAGTCCGAGATCCATGATTGCTCCTGTGTTCGAGTGGTGTCGTTGCGTCGACGAGCGCCCTTGCAGGTCGACCGTCGTGCCGCGTCACGAAACTAATCGCTCGATCAATACGGGAACTAGCCGGAGCGACTCGCGTCGCCACGGATCGCCACGAGGACGGTCGGCGTCGTACCGTCGCCGTCATGGCCGGAGACGCATTCGACACGATCACCCGCTTCTGGAAGATCCAGGACGACGGTGACTACGCACCGCTCGCCGAACTCTTCGCCGACGACGCGCAAGTCGTCGACCCGATCTACGGGACCTTCACGGGTGGCGAGGCAATCGCCGGATTCTTCACGATGATGAATGGCGAGATGGCCAAGATCGGCGCCACGTTCCGCCTGGTTGAACTGTCCGGCGACGACGAGACGGCCTGGGCACAGTGGGAAGTCACCACGACCGACGGTCGTGAACCTCGCCAAGGCGTCGGGGTATATCGGGTGAGCAACGGCAAGCTCACGTACTACAAGGACTACATGAACGCATGAGCTCTCGAGTGGCGATCGTGACCGGGGCGGCGTCGGGAATCGGACGCGCATGCGTCGAGCGGTTCGCCGCGCAGGGCTACGGCGTCGTCGCAGTGGATCGCAGCACAGATGCGTTCGACTGGCTCGGCGAGGAAGCCGACGTCCTTCGCCTCGCCGGCGACGTCACGAATTCGGCGACGAACGAGGACGCAGTCGCAGCTGCTGTCGATCGATTCGGGCGCCTGGATGTCGCCGTGTTCAACGCGGGGATCTCGATGGGTGGTGACCTGCTCGACCTCCCGATCGAGGAATTCGACCGAACGATGGACGTCAACGTCCGCGCCGTGGCGCTCGGCATCCGAGCGGTCACGCCGATGCTGCGAACCCAAGGTGATGGCGGCCGAATCGTGGTCACCGCATCGACGTCGGGAATCGGTGCCGACCCGCGGATGTGGGCGTACAACACGTCGAAGGCAGCGGTGATCAACCTCGCGCGTTCGGCAGCGGTCGACCTGGGCGCTGACGGCATCACGGTCAACGCGGTGTGTCCTGGCCCGACCGAGACCGCAATGACCAGCGGGCTCGCGGCGATGCCGGAAGTGCACGACGAACTGCGGCGGCGAATCCCGCTGCAGCGCTGGGGGCGCCCGGAAGAAGTCGCCGCCATGATCGCGTTCGTGGCGTCGGCGGACGCATCGTTCGTCAATGGCGCGGTCATTCCCGTCGACGGGGGCATCACGGCCAACACCGGGCAGTTTTCGCCCGGCAGCCGCGGTTGATGCTGGTCGGCTGACACGTCTGCGGCGGAGGGGGCGTTGAATCGCCCATACTGATCACATGGCCGCTACCCCTCTACCCAGTCGCCGGATCGGCCGACCGCCGGCGACGGACTCGGCCGAAACGCGCCGGCGCATCATCGATCGGGCCCGCGTGGCCTTTGCCACCGACGGGTTTGATGCAACGACGAATCGGAGTCTCGCTGCCGACGTCGGCGTGACCGCTGGTGCGCTCTACCACTATTTCGGATCCAAGCTTGACCTCTATCTCGCGGTCGACGCCGATGTTGAACGATGCGTGTATCTCCGGATGAACGAGGCCGTGGACGCCGTTGACGGGTTCTTCGCCAAGTTCGAAGCGGTGCTCGATGTCTCTCGCGAGCTCAACGCCGAAGACCCGTCGCTCGCCACCTTCCTCGGAGCACGACGAACCGACATCCGTCGGCACTCGGAGATCGCGGAGGCCATGCCGCTCAATCGCGCCCGGGAGCGCGACTTCTTCGCCCGGATCGTCGCTGCGGGCGTCGACGCCGGCGAGATTCCCGACGACCGCGCGGGTTTCGTCACCGAGTTCGTGCTGACGTTGCTGACGGGTCTCACCGATGGCGAGTCGTACGACCCCGACGTGCACGCGCGCGCGATCGAGGCGATCAAGATGATGCTGCGCGGCGAGCTGTTCGGTCCGCGCTGACAACATCGACGCTCCGACTCTCGTCGGTGAGATCGGCCGATCTAGTTTCCCTTCCGAGCACGAACAAGGGGGTTGCTCAATGGGACAACTGGACGGGCAAGTCGCCTGCATCACCGGCGGAACGCGAGGTATCGGCCTCGGCATCGCCAAGGACTTCCTCGCCGAAGGCGCCAAGGTCGTCATCAACGGTCGCGACCAGAGCAAGGCGGAGCGGACGCTCGCGGAGCTCGACGCCGGCGATCGGGCGCACTACATCGCTGGCGATGTGAAGCAGCGGGAGTCGTGTGAAGCGATCGTCGACGGCACGGTCGACCACTTCGGACGCATCGACATCCTCGTTGCGAACGCTGGTGGCGCATCCGGTCACGCACCGATCGCCGAGCTCACCGACGAGGCGATGCAGGACTCACTCGTGTGGAACTTCTGGCACACCTTCTGGACGATGCGGCGAGCCTTCCACTACATGATCCCGCAGGAGTCAGGGCGCGTCATGGCCGTCAGCTCGCTCGAAGGCAAGGTCGGCAAGCCAGGCATCTCGATCTACGTCGCCGCCAAGCACGCGATCAATGGCCTGGTGAAGTCGGCCTCGCATGAAGTCGGCACGCTGGGGATCACGGTCAATGCGCTGTGCCCGGGTGCCATCGAGACCGACATCATGATGGCGGAAGGCCCGCCGGCTGCTGAGTCGATGGGCATGGACTACGACGGCTTGCTGGAGATGTTCGCCTCGGAGTCCGCGATCAAGAAGCTGAACGACGTCGAAGACGTCGCAGCGGTGGCGACGCTCTTGGCGTCGGAGGCAGGCGCTGGAATCACCGGCTCACTCATCTCGATCGACGGCGGCACGGCTCCGTACTGAGCCGAGAAAAGGAACGGAGAGAAATCATGGGAAAGCTCGACGGAAAGGTCGCCTGCATCACGGGCGGCACACGAAGCATCGGCCGCGCGATGGCGGAGTCGTTTGTTGCCGAAGGCGGAAAGGTCGTGGTCAACGGCCGCGACGAAGCCAAAGGTCAGCAGTGCCTCGAGGAGATGGACGCCGGTGACAACGCGGCGTTCTTCGCTGGCGACGCATCGACACAGGAGGCCGTCGAAGGCCTGATCGATTACACGATCGAGAAATACGGCCAGCTCGACGTCTGCTGTCTGAACTCGGGCGGCGTGCAGATGACCGCGCCGGTGTTCCAGATGACCGACGAGGAGTGGGAACTCGAAGTCAACTGGAACCTGAATCACGTGTTCTGGGGGATGCGCCGCGCCCTGCAGCACATGATCCCGCGTGAATCCGGACGAATCATCGTCACCTCGTCGGTCGAGGGCAAGCTCGGCAAGCCGGGCATCCCCGGCTACGCCGCCACGAAGCATGCCGTCAACGGCCTGGTCAAAGCTGCGGCTCACGAAGTCGGCACGATGGGGATCACGGTCAACGCGATCCTGCCCGGTCTCATCGAGACCGACATCGTGCGCGCCACCGGGCCCGACTCGGCGGTGGCAATGGGCATGAGCGGTTACGACGAGCTCATCGAGACCTTCAGCCAGGAGTCGGCGATCAAGCGTCCGAACAAGGTCGAAGAAGTCGCAGCCGTCGCTGTGCTGATGGCTTCCGATGCGGCGAAGAACATGACCGGGTGCATGTTCCCCGTCGACGGCGGGACCATGCCGTACTGACGTCGCTGTCGCCATGACATGACCTACTCGCACCTCGAGCACGCGAACGACGTCGAACCGTCGGTCGGTCATGCTCATCTTCGCGAGCAGTGTCCGTTCCACACCGAAGAGGCCGCCGAGCCGCCGTTCCATGTCGTGAGTCGCCACGGTGACGTGTTCGATCTGTTGATGCGGCCAGCCGAGTGGCGCAACGGGTTCGGGGTCGGCATCAACCCGCAGCCAGGAGGCGTCCTCGGTACCGCGGATGACCCGGACCATCGCCGGCAGCGCCGCGTCCTGCAAGATGCGTTCCGTCCAGCGTCGATCGCTCGCCTGGACGACGAGGTGCACCAGGTCTGCGACGAACTCTGGACGAGCGCGTTCGGCGAAGACGGCGAAGGGGACTTCGTGCGGCTCTTCGCCTTTCCGTTTCCGGCCATCGTGATCGCCGTGCTGCTCGGCGTGCCGCGCGAGCGGCGCGACGACTTCGGCCGCTGGTCCGACGACATCGTCAACACGCTCGGCGGTGCTGACCCGGCACTCGCCGAGGCTGCGAACCGTCACATCTTCGCCCTCGTCGATGAGCTGGTCGACGTGCGCAAAGAACTGCACGAGCGCGGAGAACCACTGCCCGACGACGTGCTCAGCGTGATGACACGCGCCGAGATCGACGGCGTGCTCTCCCACCACGAAGTGAGGCGGCTCAGTCAACAGTTGCTCGTCGCTGGCCACGAAACCACAGCGAGCCTGATCTCCTTGATGCTGTATCGGATCATCGAGCAGCCAGAGCTGATGACTCAGCTGCGAGCAGACCCCGATCTCGTCCCCGCCGCAGTGGAGGAGTTTCTCCGCTATGACGCACCGGTGCAGGGACTGTTCCGAACGAATCCGGAACCGAGCAGCGTCTGCGGAAGAGACCTGCCAGCGAACTCCCGCGTTCAGGCGCTCTTCGCGTCAGCCAATCGCGACGCCGAGGTGTACGACCAACCTGACGAAATCCGCCTCGATCGATTCGGGCCGGGCAGCAGGTCGCACCTCGCGTTCGGTTGGGGCGTGCACCACTGCATCGGTGCGGCGTTGGCTCGCTCCGAAGGACAGATCGCGTTGCGCTCGATCATCGAGCGGTTCGACAACGTCGAGCGCATCGGAGACGTGGGGATCAACGAACCGTTCATCCTTCGCGGTCTCACCACCTTGCCGATCCGCTGGAAGACCCGGCGATCGTCCTGAGGGTGGCTACGACCGTGACCGAACCAGTCGTCCCGGCCGTGCGCCTGTGTCTGCATCGTCGAGCCGGGTCACCACGCCGTTGCACAGGGTTGCTCGATAGCCGGCCACCGGTTGGATGAGCCGGGTACCGCCTGCTGGGAGATCGTGGTG
>CALIOL010000122.1 GCA_938044705.1 uncultured Ilumatobacter sp.
GTGTCCACGGGTATCGGGCGCCCCGACCCGCTCGGCTGAGCAGCGTCAGCACCGAAACTCGCGCTCGCAGCGCCCGGACCGGGCACGTTCGTTATGGTGCGACCATGACGACTGCCGAGGAGTTCGAAGGCCCCACGACCGAGTTGTTGCAGGCGCTGATCCGCAACGAGTGCGTCAACGACGGCACCGGAGACACGGGCGGCGAGACACGCAACTCGGACACGTTGATTTCGTACCTCGACGGACCCGGTGTCGACATCGAGACATTCACGCCGCGAGCCGGGCGCGATTCGATGATCGCGCGTATCGCTGGATCGGATCCAGACGCCCCGTCGCTGTGCTTGATGGGCCACACCGACGTCGTGCCCGTCAACGAGGCTGGCTGGAACAACGACCCCTTCGGGGGCGAGGTGATCCGGTCCGATGACGGTGTCGACGAGGTCTGGGGACGAGGGGCCATCGACATGCTGAACCTGACGTCGTCGATGGCCGTGGCGTTTCGTGCGCTCGCCGACTCTGGCTTCACTCCGAAGGGTGACCTGATCTACTTCGGCGTCGCGGACGAGGAAGCCGGCGGCGTGTGGGGTGCGGAGTGGATGGCCGAGCATCATTGGGACGCCATGAAGGCGGACTACGTGCTCACCGAGCTCGGTGGGTGGTCCCATGAGGGACCCGACGGCGACCGGCACGTCACCGTGAACGTCGCCGAGAAGGGCATGTCATGGCGTCGACTTCGGGTCAAGGGCACGCCGGGCCATGGCTCGATGCCGTTTGGCGCGGACAATGCGCTGATCAAGGCGGCCGAAATCGTCCGTCGCCTCAGCGAGTACCGACCTGCACCCAACCTCGACGAGGTCTGGGGAGCCCAGGTCGCGTCGATGAACCTCACCGATGAGCAACGCGACGGCCTGCTGGACCCGGCCGCGATCTGGTCCACGCTCGAAGGCATGTCCGTGCCGCGGGCTCGCACCTGCCACGCCTGCACGCACACGACCTTCTCGCCCAACGTCATCCACGGAGGCCAGAAGACCAACATCGTGCCCGACACGATCGACGTCGAGGTCGACATCCGAACCGTGCCCGGCACGACACAGGAAGACGTGAGCGGACACCTCCGCGAAGCGCTGGGTGAACTCTTCGATCACATCGAGGTGAGCGACCTTCAGAACTCCGAGCCAACGGCCTCGCCATTCGGTGCAAGCAACCCACTCTGGGAGTCCGTCAAGACCCACACGCAGATCGCGTACCCGGGGGCGAAGCTCGTGCCCGGCCTGATCGTCGGCGGCACGGACGCCCGCTTCTACCGCGAGCGCGGCACCACCGCGTACGGGGCAGGACTGTTCTCTCGCTCCATGGACTTCGCGACCTTCGGTTCACGATTCCACGGTCACAACGAACGCATCGATGTCGAGTCGCTCGGCCTCTCAGCGCAGTACTTCCACGGCATCGCCACGGACATGCTGAGCTGAGTCCCGAGGCCGCTCAGCTTTGCGGATCCCGACCGTTCCATGCGACGAGCCGATCGATTGGGGCTGCATCATCTGCGACCACAATCGCTTCGCCGAACGGGATGGTGACCTCGTCGAGGCCCATCGCTGCCGACACCTCCTCGAAGAGCGCCCGGCGGTTCTCAGGCGGCAGAATCGGAGTCGCGTTGAGCGCGGCCTCGACCACGGCGTCGTCCCAGACGGGTGACTGGCCGGTCGCCGTTGCGAGATCCCATGTGTGGACGGTCAACTCGGAGAAGTAGGTGGCGAGCACCTCTGCGCCGCTGCCCTGCACCCACGGCAGCGCGGTCGGTCGTTCGAGGACGGCATCGTCGCTCCAGGCGTCAGCTGTGCGCCGCCCTGCAGCGGTCCATGCGCCAACCCATCCGTCATCGGATGCCGGAACCTCGACGACCGCAAACGGGTCCTCGCCGTTGCCGAGCGCCGCCATGCGGTCGAGCACGCCGACGAGGTGGGTCAGCATTGCCCGAACGTCCATCTCTGAGCACGGAGTGGGGTCCGTCAGCTGTTCGGGGCGCACGGCGGCGATCACTGCTTCGCCGCTCGCAACGGCACGGTCGAGGATCCGCCGGGGATCAGCGGGTTGGTGAGTGTGGTGGGTGCTCTGTGTCTGCATGGATCCCACCATGACGACCTGAACCGGTCATCTCCTGTCCGGTTTCGGCAAAGATCTCGCTATCCGAGCGACGAGCAATCAGCCACGACACGAAGCTCGACGATGGCATCCCGCGGGATGAAGCCCACGACCTCGATCGCAGTCCAGGCCGGGTAGGGCTCCGCGACGAACTCGTCTCGGATCGACCGGAAGAGGTCGAGATGGTCGTGGATCCCGACGTGATAGCTGGTCATCTCGACGACGTGGGAGTGATCGAGCCCTGCTTCGGCGAGCACATCTGCCACCTTGGCGAAGGCCTCGCGGATCTGTTGCGCAGGCTCGCTCGCACACGTACCGTCGCTCCGGCTCCCCGTCATACCCGTCAGGAAGAGCAGCCCGTTGGTCGCAAGGCCCGGCGACATGTGCCAGTCGTCGCGCAAGCGACGAAGGTTGTCGGGCGTGACGCTCTGAGAACTCATGCCACGAACGCTACGGACCCGTGACAGCGGCGCGCCGCGACCGGGCATCTCCGGCGGCGCGCGTAAATCGGACCCCAGGTGAGTTCATCGATGTGTAACGGCATCGACTCGCCAGCCAAACAGGCGTTCCGTACCTTGTTGACGATCGTCAACAAGGAAGGCTCTATGACCTCTTCGACACTTACGACCGTTCCGCTCATCGACGTCGGCGACTATCGATCCGACCGCACCGGGGACCACGGAAACCTTGCCGAGCAGATTGACGTCGCATGCCGAGAAATCGGCTTCCTCGTGATCGAAGGCCACGGAGTCGACCCGCAGCTCGTCGCCGACATGCACCGCATCGTCGCCGAGTACTTCGCGCTCCCCCATTGGGAGAAGATGCGATTCAAGATGCCCGAAGATCGCTACCGCGGCTATGTGCCGCCCGCGTCAGAAGGTCTGGCCGGCAGCCTCGACGAGGTTGCCCCGTTGGACCTGAAGGAGTCGTTCTCGATTGGCCCCTTCGACCACCCGTTCGACGAGTATCACTTCGGATCCGACGGAAGCCGGTTCTTCGCGCCCAACGCATGGCCGGAGCGGCCGCGGGGCATGCGCAAGGTCTTCGAGGCGTACTACGCGGCAATGGAGAGCCTCTCAAGCGATCTGATGCGCCTGTTCGCGCTCGCACTCGGCGTCGACGAGGGCTGGTTCGACGACAAGATCGACCGCCAGATCGCCAACTTCTCCGCGATCTTCTACCCAAGCCAAGCCGATACCCCACCGGTGCCGGGTCAGCTGCGCGCCGGTGCCCATTCCGACTACGGCAGCCTGACGATCGTCCACACCGACTCCGACATTGGCGGCTTGGAGGTGATGACCCCTTCTGGCGACTGGGTGGGTGTGCCGTGCATTCCAGACACATTTGTCGTCAACTTGGGCGACCTCATGGCCGACTGGACAAACCACCGATGGGTTTCGACGCTGCATCGGGTGGTCAATCCCCCGCAAGAAGCTGCGGGCGCCGAGAAGACCTCACTGATCTTCTTCCACCAGCCCAACTATGACGCCGTCATCGAATGCATCCCCACGTGCACGGACAGCGACGACCCACCGCAGCACGAGCCCATCACGTCAGGCGAGCACGTGACCCGCAAGATCCTGAAGCAGCGACTCATCGACGCTGGAGACTGATCCTTCCCCTCTGCGATGAGCCGGGTCCGAGGGTGCCCGCAGCGGCGCGTCGAACCGGGAAGCTCCGGCTAGTGACGTCCGAACGGATTGATCGAGCGAGAGGTGAACGCATCGAGGGCCCGCACGACATGATGCGCCACGAAACGTTGGGGACCACGGCCGCTTCGCTCGATTGGGCGCAACACTCCACGAGTCGCGAGGTCGCCCAACGCCACGCTCACCGTCGAGGTCGCCGCGCCGACCTTGTCCGCGAGGAGTTCGCTGTCGACCACGGGGTGACTGAGCAGAGCCGCGACGATTCGGTGGGCGACTGCGTCGGCCCGGACATCCTCGATCTGCTCTCGCCACTGCTCCTGGATCTTGACCACGTCGTCGAAGAGGTGACTGGCGTTGCGCAGCGCTGCGAACGTGGCGTCGGCGCCGAGCTCGACGATCGGAACGAAGTCGCCACGGCGGTACTCGGTCAATGCTTCGATGTAGCGATGCTTCTGGGAGACGATGCCAGCGCTGATCGGCAACGTCGCCGACTTGGTCAAACCATCACGACGAAGCAGCGCGTGA
>CALIOL010000123.1 GCA_938044705.1 uncultured Ilumatobacter sp.
ATTGGCGGAACGGGGGGGATTCGAACCCCCGGACCCGTGAAGGTCGTCCGCTTTCAAGGCGGGTGCATTCGTCCGCTCTGCCACCGTTCCGTCGACCACGATAACGGGGGGATCGAGGAACGGTCAGAGCAGTTGGCCGACCGCGTGGATCAGGAAGCCGGCGAGACCTCCGACGATCGTGCCGTTGATGCGAATGAACTGAAGATCGCGACCGACCTGGAGTTCGAGCTTGTCGGCCGTGGACTCGGCATCCCACTTCTCCACCGTCGATGAGATGATGTCGCTCACCTCGGCGCGGTAGTTCGCAACGAGGTGACCGGCGGCCTGAGCGACCCACGCGTCGACCTTCGCCTGCAGCTCGGGCTCGGTCGACAGGCGGGTACCGAGCTGCTGGACCGACGCCGCGACGCGCTGGCGCAGTTCGCTGTGCTCGTCGTCGGCCGCGTCGACCAAGGCCCGCTTCGCCTCGCTCCACAGGGAGTCGATCCAGCGGCGCACCTCGGGATGCGCCAACAGCTCGGCCTTCAACTCCTCACCCTTGACAGCGAGCGACGGGTCGCTGTGCAGCCGTGCCGAGAACTCGCGTGCGCGCTGGTCGACCGTGCGACGGACCTCGTGGTGCGGCGACGCCGAGATGTCGTTCATGAACCGGCCGACTGCGGTGTAGATCTTGTCGAGCACCCGGTCGTCGATGCCCTCGGGAACCCACCACGGTGACTCCTGGTAGATCCGTTCTTGGAAGGTGAGGCGGTTGTCCTCCATGAAGCGGGCGAGGCTGACCAGCACCGAGTCGAGCAGCCGCTGATGGTGTCCACCTTCCACCGTTGCTTCGAGCACCTTGCCGAGCAGGGGAGCAGCATCGACCGCGTCGACCCGGGATTGCACGACGTTCTCGAGGCCGCGCTGGATCTCGTCGTCGTCGAGCACTTCGAGCGCGCCACGCACCACGTCGGCCATTGCGCCAGCGGCCCGTTCGGCGTGGGCCGGGTCGGCGAGCCACTCACCGGCGCGTCTGCCGATCGCGGCGCCTCGCAGGCGGTCGTCGATCACTTCGGCGGTCAGGAAGTTCGACTCGACGAAGTCGCCGAGACTCCGGCCGATGTCGTCTTTGCGTTTGCGGATGATCGCTGTGTGTGGAATCGGGATGCCCAGCGGGTGGCGGAACAGCGCGGTCACAGCGAACCAGTCGGCGAGCGCTCCGACCATCGCGGCCTCGGCCACGGCGCGGACGTAACCAACCCACGCGCCGGAGTCTTCGTTGAGCTTGGCCACGACGAAGACGCCGGCCGCAACGACGAGCAGCGTCGTGGCCACCGCCTTCATCCGCCGAAGGTCTCGTCGGCGTGTCAGATCGGCGGGGGAGTCGGGAGCCGCCGAGTCGAGGGTCGCAGTGATCGTGCCCGTCATGGTCCGGACCGTAACGGCGAGCGATACACTCGCCGCTTCGAGTCGTTGCCCAGACGGCCCGATGGAGAGGTGCCAGAGCGGCCGAATGGGATGCCCTGCTAAGGCATTGACCCTCCGGGGTCCGTGGGTTCAAATCCCACCCTCTCCGCCACGGAAGCCCGTCAGTTCACGCTGGCGGGCTTCAGTCGTTTTCGACCGAGCCGGGTCGGAAGAACACGGCGAGGTGGGCGGCACCCGCCGCGACTCCGCCGACGGCGCTGATCACGAGCCCGGCGACGCCGTGCAGCCCGTCGAGTCCGATCGCTGAGTCGAGGGAGAACTCACCTGGCCCGATCGTCGCGACTCCGACGGCGATCACCGCGAGGACGAAGGTGTACTCCCAGCCTTCACCCACGATGAAGAACCCCTTGTCGCGGTGCACCGTCCAACCGGCGACCACCATCGTCGCCACCATGGCCATCGCGGCGAACGGGGTGAGCAGCCCGGCCGCCAACATGACGCCTGCGACGATCTCGGTCGACGCCGCGGTCAGCGCGTGCATCTTTCCTCGCCGCATGCCGATCGAGTCGAACCATCCACCCGTCCCCGCGATCTTGCCTCCAGAAAAGAACTTCGCGTAGCCATGCGCTGCGAACGTGAGCCCGATCGCGACGCGCAGCACCAGCGTTCCCAAATTCACCGAATCGACGTTCACGATCTCTGTGGCAAACACCACACTTCCCCCTCGCATTGGCGTTACTCGGGCGAAGCTAGCGCGACGCCGAATCCCCGTTCGACGTGCAGTTGCAGCTTCTGACGCTGAGGCTGCAGAAATGACATCGATGTGGTGTGTGTGACGTCCAAATGACATCCATGTCGTGTGTATGTCAGCCGCGTTGCAGTTTGATGACGAACCGACTAGACAACGGGTCGGACACGCGATCCGAGCTGCCACCGAGGCTGCCGATCAGCGTCTTTCGAGACCGAACCCCATGATCGATGTTGGGCACGAGCAGGCGAACAGGTGACGAGATGAACGGCGATGACATGAACCGTGAAACCGGTGGCGACGACTTCTGGGGCGCGACCCCCGACTGGACCGGCACGCCGCAACGTCCCCGTCGCGCGAAGCGATCGGGCGACGTCTCCGGCGCGATCAAAGGACTCTGGACCTCGGCCATGACCGCCGGAGCCGACGCAACCCGCGAGCACGGAGTCTTCGACGCCACCGCCGCGGAGCCCGCCGAGCCCGTCGTCGGGCCGGACATGTTCGATGACATCGACGACGACTTCGACGTCATCGACAGTGGGCCCACCCCGAAAGCCACCGAACTCCACGCATTCGACCGAGCCGCAGCATTCACCTCGGACCCGACCTCGCACCCCACGACCGAGGTGCCGGTGATCGACGTCTTCGACGACGAGGTGCTCGCCACAGTCGCCCCTGACGGACCCAGTGAGCGCAGAGGGTTCGGAGCGATCGACCCGCTGCTTGCCCGAGTCGGCGCAGTCGCGATCGCGACCACGTTGCTGGTTCCCCTCGCCATCGGTCTGAGCTCTGGTGGAGACGACGGCGACACGATCGCCTCGGCAACGACCGAAGCCAGCAGTGCCGCGCCGACCTTCGACGCCACCCCTGCGACCGAAGGAACGACCGCCGACATCGAGGCAGGCGCAGGTACGCCGGCCGGACTCGACCCAGCGACCCTGCCACCCGCCGTACCGGTCAACACCGAGAGCCCGGCGCCCGCATCTTCGAGCCAGTCCGCGCCGACCGAGGTCGTTGCCGACGAACTCGTCGCCGACACCGACTCCACCGAGACCGACGAAGCCGACAGCACCAGCACCTCCGACTCGCCGTCCGGGTCCGACACCATGCAGGACGACGACAGCGAGTCCGCAGAAGTGTCAACGGCCGGAGTCGACGACGCAGCGACCGCGGACGACGACGCCGAGCGCGTCACGAACTGCGCCATCGACTACACCGTCGTGGCCGGCGACTTCTGGCTGCGCTTGGCCGAAGCAGCGGGCGTTCCCCTCGCCGAGTTGCTCGAGGCCAATGGAGCCTCGGTGAACACACCGCTCTACCCAGGCGCCGAAATCTGCCTCCCAGCGGGCGCGACGACGCCGGCTCCTCCGACGACCACATCGACTCCGGTGACGACCACCGCGCCGACCACGACGGAGACGACGACCACCACCACGACCGCGCCGACCACCACGACCGCGCCGGACCCGACGCCGAACACCGATGCCTCGGCCGAAGAGGTGCAGCAGATCATCCGCGACGTGTGGCCCGACGAGCTCGAGGAACGTGCGCTGGAGATCGCCTACCGCGAGAGCCGCTACGTGCCGACCGCCAAGAACTTCTGCTGCTACGGCATCTTCCAGATCTATTGGGAAGTCCACAAGTCGTGGCTTGCCGACATCGGCATCACCAGCGACCAGCAGCTCTACGATCCCGAGACCAACGCCCGAGCGGCCTACGCCCTGTACGAGCGTGCGGGCGGCTGGGGTCCCTGGGCACTCTGACCACCGAGAACCACCTTCGTCGCGAACCACGCGATTTCGAGTTCGCATCGCGGACGTTCGGGCCTAGACTCGTCTCGCCCAAGGCACTGCGCCTGTAGCTCAATGGATAGAGCACTTGATTACGGATCAAGCGGTTGGGAGTTCGACTCTCTCCAGGCGCGCAGCGACGATCCCCCGCCTCATGGCGGGGGATCGCTTCGTTTTCGTAGAGAACCTGTCACGATTTGTTCTCAAGTCCATGCTCCGATCTGCCGATAGCCGCTCATGAGGTTCATCCGACTCGCCGCGCTGGTCGGCAGTCTCGTGCTCCTCGTCGCCACCGCCATCTCCGTCGTCAACCGACGCGGCGACATCCGCGACGATCAGGCCGTCGGCGTCGAGCAGTCGTCGTTGCTCGTCTCACAATCGCTGCGCAGCACCATCACGCGGCTTCGCCAGGATGTGCACTTGGCTGCGTTTGCCTCGAGCGATCCGAATGTCGATGACCAGGCGCTCGCGGACGAACTCGGTCGGTTCTTCCCCGACGCCGAGGTCTGCTCGGGAGGTGCGGCAGGCTGCACCGGGGCCAACCTGTTCTCGCTTCCGCAGGTCGACGACCTCGCAACGCTCTCACTGCAGTCCGGTGACCCGATCCAGGGCGCAGTAGCACTCGCGCAGATCGGCGTCGACACCAGCAGCGACTCGCTGCTCGTCGTGCGTTCGGTGACGACGGACGACGGCGTCGGTTCGATTGCGATGCGAGTTCCGGTGGCGAGTCTGCTCACGGAGCGAACCCAGACGGCGATGACCACCAACGACGTGGTCGTGAGCGTCGCATCGCGTTCCCAAGACGCGGTCGACGTGGTCGAGTCAGCCGTGCGTGATGGTGACGTCTTGACGTTGTCCGAGACCATCGGGACTCCCTTCGCGTCGGGCTCGCTCGAAGTCACGATCGAATCCACGCGTTCGGTCGGCATCGCCGGGGACGCGACGGCGCGCTACCTCATGTTGCTGGCCCTCGGTACCGTGCTGCTCGCTCTCGCCGGTTGGACCTTCCTGGTCGAACGGCGCCAATTGGAACGACGAGCAACCACCGATGAACTGACCGACCTGATCAACCGGCGCGAGTTCGAGCGCGTCAGCGTCGAAGCACTGGACATGGCGGACCGCTTCAACACGGGACTCTGTGTGATGGTCATCGACCTCAATGGGTTCAAGCAGGTGAACGACACACTCGGCCACCAGTTCGGTGACCTCGTACTGGCCGCCTCCGCAGAGCGGCTCGTCGACGCCGTCCGCGACACCGACGTCGTCGGCCGATGGGGCGGCGACGAATTCGTCATCCTGCTTCCCGGGCTCGCCGAGCGCACAGCGGTCCGCAACAGCGCCGAACGCATCTGGCATCGCCTGTCCGGCACGCCCGTCGTCGGTGACACGACCATGAGCGCAAGCATCGGTGCGGCGATCTTCCCGCGCCACGGCACGAGCCTCGACGCGCTGATGCGTGCCGCTGACGTTGCGATGTATGAAGCGAAGAGCACCGGTGTGAGTCACCGAATCGCGGACACGATCGAAGTGAACGAATCGCTGCTCGCAGAGACCAGTCAGGACGGGGCGACGGACGACGACGGTGAGCCCGGCGCGGGCGACAGCCTCGACGAGCGCATCGTCTCCGCCAGCTACGTCGGTGCCGATCGTCGGCGTTCCCCGGTCCCGCCGCCTCCGCAACCGAAGTCGGCCCCGCTTCCTCCGCCCGTTGCCGAACCGGCCCCGACCTCCACGGACTCCTAGACTCGCTCGCTGTGCCGCGCGATGTCTTGACCACCAAACTCGCCGGGTTCGGCACGACGATCTTCGCGGAGATGTCGGCGTTGGCGACCTCGACCGGCTCGATCAATCTCGGCCAGGGCTTCCCCGACACCGACGGTCCTGCCGCCGTGCTCGATGCTGCCGTGGATGCGATCCGGTCAGGTGTCAACCAGTACCCGCCGGGCCTCGGTGACCCGGACCTCCGCCAGGCGATCGCCGAGCATCATCTCCGGTGGTACGGACTCGATGTCGACCCCGATACGCAAGTGGTCGTCACGGCGGGAGCCACCGAGGCGCTTGCCGGCGCGATGCTCGGGATGCTCGATACCGGTGACGAAGTTGTGCTCTTCGAGCCGATCTACGACAGCTATCAAGCTGGCATCGCCTTGGCAGGCGCGACTCCCGTGCCGGTATTGCTCACTCCCGCCGACGACGGCCGCTGGCACTTCGACGCCGATGCGCTACGAGCCGCAGTGACCGACCGCACCAAGCTGATCCTGTTGAACACGCCGCACAACCCGACCGGCAAGGTGTTCGACCGCTCCGAACTCGAGCTGATCGCAGCGGTGGCGATCGAGCACGACCTCATCGTCGTGACCGATGAGGTGTACGAACATCTCGTCTTCGAGGGATCCGAGCACATTCCGCTTGCGACACTCCCCGGAATGTTCGAGCGGACGTTGACCATCTCGTCGGGTGGCAAGACCTTCCACACCACGGGCTGGAAGATCGGCTGGATGACCGGACCCGAAGAACTGGTGACGGCTGGTCGCCTCGCGAAGCAATACCTGACCTACGTCAACGGAGCCCCATTTCAGCCGGCCACCGCAGTCGGGTTGCGCCTCGGCGACGACTACTACCGCACACTGGTCACCGACCTCCAGGCCGCACGCGATTGCCTCGCCGACGGCCTGGAACGAGCGGGCTTCACCACGTACCGGCCTGAGGCGAGCTACTTCGTGACCGTCGACATCAGATCGATCGGCTTCGACGGCAACGCGATGGACTTCTGCCGGTCGCTTCCCGCGACCGCCGGCGTGGTTGCCGTGCCTGCCTCGGCGTTCTACATGCACCCCGAGCATGGCGACCACCTCGTCCGCTTCGCCTGTTGCAAACAGCTCGATGTCATCACCGCCGCGGTCGACAAGCTGGTGTCAGCGTTCGGGAGCACGTCATCGAGCACTCCATCTGGAGCGACATCGTGACGAAGCTCCGCGTTGCTGCGATCCAGCACGAGATCGTCTGGCACGACCGCGAGGCGAACTTCGCGCGGCTCGCGCCGATGATCGACGGTGCTGCGGCGGGAGGCGCCCGGCTCGTCCTGCTGACCGAGACCTTCTCGACCGGGTTCTCCTTCGACACTCCCGGCATCGGCGAACGCGAAGGCGGACCATCGTCGCAGTTCCTCGCTGAACAAGCGGCGACGCACGGAGTATGGGTCGGCGGTTCGTGCCCCGAGATCGCACCGGACGCCCCGAGCGACGACCAGCGACCGTCGAACTCGTTCGTCCTCGCCGGGCCCGATGGGAGCATCCACCGCTACCGAAAGATCCATCCGTTCTCTCACGCCGAGGAAGAGAAGTACGTCCGACCGGGGACGGAGTTCGTCACCGTCGACCTCGACGGCGTCCGCCTCAGTCTCTTCGTTTGTTACGACCTTCGGTTCGCCGATGAGTTCTGGGCACTCGCCGAGCACACCGACGCCTACCTCGTCGTCGCCAACTGGCCGGCCAAGCGGAGGCTCCACTGGCAGACGTTGCTGCGCGCACGAGCCATCGAGAACCAGGCGTATGTCGTCGGGGTGAATCGTGTCGGCAGTGGCGGCGGGTTGGAGTACAGCGGCGACAGCATGGTCATCGACCCGCTCGGCGAAGTGCTCGCGTCAGGAGCTGGCGGCGAGACCGTGCTCTTCGCCGACATCGACCCTGCCCACGTCGACTCGACGCGATCGCACTTCAAGTTCTTCCAAGACCGCCGCTAGACGGCGCGGCGTTGGAGGCTGACTTCGATGCCCTTCGACATCTGACGCCCGACCTCCACGAAGCCACGCTTGCGATGAAATGCCAGCGACGGCTCGTTCGGTGGGTCGACGTTCACCTCGAGCGTCAGCGCCGTTGCATCGGCGTGGTCCCGGCGGAGTCGCCGATCCACCTCGTCGTACATCTCGGCGCCCAGCCCGCGGCCCTGCGCACGTGCGGCGAACGCCACTCGGTCGAGATACATCGACGACGGGTGGTGCTCCATGAACCACACGTAGTTGACCGAGTCGTAGTCCGCATCCGGCCCGAACACGATGCAGAAGCCGACCACGTCGTCGTCCAGGGCGCTCACGATCGACATCGCGCTCTGCGACACCAGGTGGCGCAGATGCTCCATCGTCGCGCTCCCGACCGCAGGCACGTTCGCTTCGTTGATCTCCAGAACCCGATCGAGGTCGGCGTCGGTCATGTCTCGCAGCACGCTGCGAACGTAGCCGTCGATCGGAGAACACGACCGAAACTGCAGGACCGGACCGGAGCCAGAAGCCAGGTGGGCGTATCCTGTGACCATGTTGTTCCGCAAGAACGCCACCATGGTCGCCCCCGAAGACGCGCTGCCGGGCCGCACGGACCAGACGATGCCGGTGCCCGAAGCACACTTCGTCAACGGCAACACGCTCACCGCTCCGTTCCCCGAGGGCATGGAGATCGCCGTCGTCGGCATGGGCTGTTTCTGGGGTGCTGAGCGCCTCTTCTGGCAGCTCGACGGCGTGTTCTCCACCTTCGTCGGATACGCCGGCGGATTCACGCCCAACTGCACCTATGAGGAGAACTGCACCGGCCGCACCGGCCATGCGGAAGCGGTCGGCATCGTCTTCGACCCGTCGGTGATCAGCTTCGAGCGGATCATGCAAGTGTTCTGGGAAGAGCACGACCCGACCCAGGAGATGCGTCAGGGCAACGACATCGGCAGCCAGTACCGCACGGGCGTCTGGGCCACGCAGGACAGCCAGCTCCCGATCATCGAGGCAACGCGTGACGCGTTCCAAGCGAAGCTGACCGAGGCGAACAAGGGCGACATCACGACCGAGGTGGGCCGGATCGACTTCGCCACCGACTTCTACTACGCCGAGCCGTATCACCAGCAGTACCTCGCCAAGAACCCGAATGGGTACTGCGGGATCAAGGGAACAGGCGTCAGCTGCCCCATCGGCACAGGCGCCTGACCGTCGCCATCGGTCCGTCGACGCTGGGCGTCGCGTCCACTACTGTGGGGGTCGAACCCACACTTCGGTGGGCGAGTCAACCCTCTGACCCGTCACACGACGGATAGTGAAAGTGAGAACCATCATGGGCATCTTCGACAAGGCCAAGGATGTTGCTGGTAAGGCCAAAGACGTGGTCGACGACCAGGTCGAGAAGCACAGCGACAAGATCCCCGACAAGATCGAGGGCATGTACGACAAGGCCAGCGACGCCGCTGAGAAGATCATCCCCGGCGAGGACGCTCCCGCCGAATGATCTGTCGACCGGCCGAATTCGGTCGGTCACCAACCGTTTGAGCGGATCTCGTCGCCGTCTGCGTCGAGCTCCTTCCCCGCCCAGCGCAAGATGCCTGGCGTGGCGGACAAACGAGCAATCGTGCTCTGCATCGGGGTGTCGTCGACGAGTTCGACGGCACCCCGTTGCGCGTAGTGAGGGTCGTCGGCGATGTCGGCCATGTCCATCACCGGCCCGATTGCCGCATGCGCTTCGTCGAAGATGGCGATCACCTCGCTGCGCGGTCGAGCAGCGCACCAGTCGCTCATCAACCCTTCGAGTTCGTCGCGGTGCTGCGTTCGCCCGTCGAACGTGGTGAATCGGTCGTCGTCACCCACGCCGAGCAGTTCCATCACGCGCGCAGCCACCGAATCACTGCTCGTCGACACGGCAACCCACCCGCCGTCGGCACACCGGTACGTCCCGCGCGGGACCGTGTAGGGGAGACCCGAACCGAGCCGCGGCTGCTGTTCACCGGTGAGCGCTTGCAGCGACGCGAGCGGGCCCATCAGGTGGAACATCGTCTCGAGGAGGTTCGCGTCCACCACCTGCCCCGTTCCGGTCGACCTCGCAGAATGCAGCGCGACCATCGTCGCGAACGCTGCAGCAAGCCCCGTCACCTCGTCGGTCAGGGCGATCGGCGGGAGCAGCGGAGCGCCGTCGGGTTCACCATTCAACGACGCGAACCCCGACATGGCCTCTGCGATCGTGGCGAAGCCAGCGCGATTCGCATACGGGCCGGTCTGACCGAACCCCGAGATCCGTGTCATCACCAGCGACGTCCGCCGAGCGAGCAGCTCGTCCGGGCCGAGGCCGAGACGCTCCATCGTGCC
>CALIOL010000124.1 GCA_938044705.1 uncultured Ilumatobacter sp.
TTCACGGTCGACTCGTTCGCCCGATACCTGATCCACGACCCGGTCCACCATCTGTGGGATGTCACCGGCCAGCGAGCCGAGACGAGCTGACGATTCGGGGCGATTCACCCGCGAGAAATTCACCGGGTAGTTGCACGTCATGTGTCACTGCTCATCGCGCTCGTCTAGGGTCAACCGAATGCCTGCTGTTCTTGCGGCCGTTGCCGACATCGCAGAGATGATCGAAGCTCACGCTGACGAGGCTGAGCGATCACGTCGGCTTCCACCGGTGACGGTTGCCGCTCTCGTGGACGCCGACCTGATGCGGATGTGCGTGCCGAAGGTCTATGGCGGGCCCGAAGTGCCGCCACCGGACATGCTCGAGGCGATTGCGGCGATCTCGCACGCTGACGGTGCCGCCGGTTGGTGTTCGATGATCGCCTCCACCACCTCCTCGATGTCCGCGCAGCTCCCCGCAGAGACCGCGCACAAGATCTACGGCGATCCGTCAGTCGTCACCGGTGGGGTCTTCGCCCCGAACGGACAGGCCGTCGCGGAGTCCGTTGACGGCGTCGATGGGTTTCGAATCGGCGGCCGCTGGGCGTGGGGGAGCGGCACGCAACACTGTCAGTGGATCGTCGGCGGAGCGATCGGCGCAGGCGCGATGCGGTTGTGTTGGTTCCCCTCCGATGCGGTGTCGTTCATCGACACGTGGCACACCGGTGGGATGCGCGGGTCCGGTTCGCTCGACTACAGCGTCGACGCCGAGTTCGTTCCGCTCGACCACACGATCGTGCCCGGTTCCACACGGCCGGTCGCCGACTGTGGCATCGCACGTTTCCCGAGTTTCACGTTGCTGGCTTGCTCGGTCGCAGCGGTTGGTTTGGGAATCGGACGCCGCGCACTCGACGAACTCGCGGACATCGCGCACGGGAAGCGTCCGCAATTCTCCACGAGGACCCTTGCCCAGAGCGGTTTCACCCAGATCGAGTTCGCTCGCGCCGAAGCGGAGTTGCGTTCGGCTCGTGCGTTTCTGCTCGACGAGGTGGGTTCGGCCTGGGACGTGATCGAACGCGGCGATGCGGTGTCGCTCGACCAGCGAATCGCGATGCGGCTCGCCGCAACACACGCTGCGACCGCGTCGGCATCCGCTGCAGATGCGGCCTACACGCTCGCGGGTGGCACGTCGGTCTACGACACGAGCCTGCTGGGCCGATGCCTGCGCGACGCGCACGTCGTCACGCAACACATCCAGACCGCACCGAAGCTGAACGAGAAGATCGGACGCTTGCTGTTCGGCCACGAGGACGACGTCACGATGTTCTGAGCCCTGTTGGGGGTGAGCGGGCGCCTGCGGGCGAGTCGAGACGACTCGAATAGGTTCGCAGCATGAGAACGATCGGCATCGAACGCAACGGGCACGTGATCACGGCCACGATCGACCACCCCGACTCGGCGATGAACGCCGTCGACGAGGAGTTGCACCACGACCTCGCCGAGCTGTTCCGAACGCTCAAGCAGGAGTCGGAGGCGCGAGCAATCGTGCTGACCGGTGCGGGCCGAGCGTTCTCCGCTGGGGGCGACATGGCGTGGTTCCCACAGTTGCGTGACCCGGCTCGCATGCACGCCTTGCGACGTGAGGCGAAGCAGATCATCTGGGACCAACTGGACGTCGAGGTCCCGATCGTGTGCGCACTGAACGGCCCCGCCGTCGGGCTCGGCGCATCCATCGCGCTGCTCTGCGATGTGATCGTGATGGCGGACTCCGCAGCGATCATCGACCCGCACGTGCAGGTGGGTCTCGTCGCAGGAGACGGCGGTGCCGCCATCTGGCCGCTGCTGCTCGGCCCGCTCGCTGCCAAGCGTCATCTGATGCTCGGCGACCCCCTGACGGCCGACGACGCAGCACGACTGGGAGTTGCCGCTCAGGTGTGTGCTGCCGACGAGGTTGGCGAGGTTGCTGGCAACTGGGCAGAACGGATCGCGAACCAGGCCCCGTTGGCGGTCCAGGGCACGAAGATCGCCGTGAATCAGCAGGTGAAGCAGGCGCTCCTGACGTCGTTCGATGTCTCGACGGCGCTGGAGATGACCTGCTTCGCCTCGGCGGATCACGCCGAAGCAGTCGACGCGTTCATCGAGAAACGACCGCCGGTGTTTGCCGGGCGTTGAGGCCCGCACCCGTGCTTCGACTGCGGTGCGACGGGGCGCTGTCTGTCACGATATTCCGATGTCGATGACGGACGAAGCGGTCACACTCGAGAACACGCGCTGGGCTGGCGGCCGTGTCGTGGCGGACCTGCTCGATCCCGACTTGTACCAGCGCAACCCTCACGACGTGTGGGAGTGGATGCGGGCCAACGAGCCGGTGTACCGCGATGAGCGCAACGGTCTGTGGGGCGTCACTCGCCACGCAGACCTGATGGACGTCGAGCGCCGCTCGTCGGTGTTTGCGTCGGCCCAGGCGTACCGAGCAATTCCCTCGGCGGGTGAGATCAACATGATTGCCCAGGACGACCCGCGTCACCGCCAGCAGCGAATGTTGGTCCAAGGCGACTTCACGAAGAAGTCGGTCGAGCAGCGCCGCGCCGAGATGGACGCGCTCGTCACCGAGGTCGTCGACGCAGCGCTTGCTGACGGAGCCGACCAGCTGGAGGTGGTCGATGCGATCGCAGGGCAGATCCCGGCGCGCCTCACCGCTCGGCTGCTCGGCTACCCCGAGGAACGCTGGGCCGATCTGAAGTCGTGGTCGGAACGATTGATGCGTACGGACATGCGTGAGCGTGACGGCGGAGCCTTTCGCGATTTCGTCGCCGCGAACATGGAGTTCATGGAGGCGCTGAAGGAGATCGCGCAGGACAAGTCCGGGAACCCCGGCGACGACCTGATCTCAACGTGGATCCACGGTCGGATCGACGGCGAGCCGCTGCCGCCCGAAGCGATTGCGCACGAGGTGGGCTTGTTCATCTCAGGTGGAGCGGAGACCACGCGGACGGCGATCGCGCATGGGCTGCGGGCATTCGTGGACCACCCGGAGCAATGGGAGGCGGTCGCCGCCGACCCCGAGTTGGTCCCGAGTGCCGTCGAGGAGGTGCTGCGGTGGGTTACGCCGCTGAACAACATGTTCCGACGTGTTGCGAGTGATGATCGCATCGGTGACCAGCCGGTGCAGCGCGGCGACCGAGTCGTGATGCTCTACCCGTCGGCGAACCGCGATGAATCGGTGTTTGACGACCCGTATCGCTTCAACATCCGCCGATCGCCGAACCAGCATCTGGCTTTTGGATTCGGCACGCATCTGTGCATCGGCACGCACGTGGCGCGGGCAACGCTTGCATCGACATTTGGTCAGCTCAGTCAACGCATCACCGATCTTCGTGCCGTGACGGAGCCCGAGGTGGAGAGCAACATCTTCGCCCGCGCCGTCGTGAAGTTCGACCTCGGGTTCTCGCAGCGTTGAACGACTAACGCGGGCGAGGCACTCAGCCGAAGACGGCGCTCGGGTCGATACCGCAGGCGTCGGTCGCGTCGTCGAGCGTGTCGACGAACTCGTCATCGTCGCCGGGCGACTCCGACTCGATGGCGCCGATCGTGCGTTCCTCGCCGAGCTCTTCGATGAGGTACTCCCCGAGGCAGAGCTCCTGGCCCGGCCCGAGCACGGGGTCGCGGAAGAGGGTGGAGATCGCGTCGCCGATGTCTTCGGGTGAGGTGACCGTGACCGAGTCTCCGCTGTCGGCGTCCTCGCCGTCAGTGTCGGCGTTGGTCTCGTCGTCGGGCAACGTCGCGCCGTCGGGTTCGTCGCTGCTCTCGACAACCGTGTCGTCGCTGGTGGTCGACTCGTCCGGTGCGGGGGTAGGGGACTCCGCCTGGGCGATCTCGAGTTCGGCGGCCAACTCGTCTCTTTCGTCTTCGAGCCGGTCGATCTCGGCCGCAAGCTCCTCGGTTTGCTCGCGGAGGACCTCGATGTCGTCGCTGGCCGTCTCGCCGGCACCGCTCTGTGTCGTGCGGTCGCTGTTGTCGAGTGCTGCCTGCAGCTCGTTCTCGGCCTCGATGCGCGCTGCGTTCGCTGCGTCTCGCTCGGCAGTGACCGCGTCGCGTTCGATGATCGCGTCACTGCTGTCGCTTCGCGCTCCGAGCCAGAGCGCGGCCATCACCAGTGCGACGACGAGAGCTGCGCACGCCGCCACCAGCGGGAGCCGGGACGCTGATGAGCGTTGCGCTGCCTGAGGTGTCGGCGGCGGCAGGGGCGCTCCCGGTGCTGGTTGATTCACGATCGGATCGTACGCCGAGGGCGTGCAGGCGCTCGATCCGAGTGGATGGGAGGGCACATGTGACCTGGGGCGCATCGCTCGTTCGATTGTGACCTACCGGTAGCGTGGATGGCCGTGTCTGTCACCGAAACACCCCTCTCGTCGCGCGCTGATCTGCGCAATCTCGCGATCGTCGCGCACGTCGATCACGGTAAGACCACCCTCGTCGATTCCATGCTCCATCAGTCGGGAGCGTTTCGCGCGAACGAAGACGTCGCGGAACGTGTCATGGACTCCGGTGACCTCGAGCGGGAGAAGGGCATCACCATCCTTGCGAAGAACACCTCGCTGGTCTGGAATGACAAGCGAACGGGTACCGATGTCACGCTGAACATCGTCGACACACCTGGCCACGCCGACTTCGGTGGCGAGGTCGAACGAGCGCTGACCATGGTCGACGGAATCGTCCTGCTGGTGGACGCAGCAGAAGGCCCGCTCCCGCAGACACGCTTCGTCCTTCGCAAGGCTCTCGCTCGTGACCTTCCCGTCATCTTGACCATCAACAAGATCGACCGTCCCGACGCACGTGTCGAAGAAGTCGTCGACGAGGTCTACGAATTGTTCTTCGACCTCGACGCCCGTGAAGACCAAGTCGAGTTCCCGATCGTGTACTGCTCCGGCCGCGACGGCTGGTCGACGACCGACCTCGACGAAGCGAAAGCGATCGTTCGTGGAGACGTGACCGGCAAAGACCTCACGACGCTCGGCGAAGTCCTGCTCGATTCGATCCCAGCGCCGACCTACACGGAAGGTGCGCCGCTGCAAGCGTGGGTCACCAACCTCGATGCCTCCCCGTACCTCGGTCGCCTGGCGCTGCTGCGGGTGATGGAAGGCGAGATCAAGAAGGGCGAATCGGTCGCATGGTGCAAGCGTGACGGCACCATCGCCCGCGCCAAGATCGCCGAGCTGTTCCTCACCGAGCACCTGACGCGCGTCCCCGTCGACTCTGCCCGCCAGGGTGACCTGGTCGCAGTGGCCGGTATCGAAGACATCTTCATCGGTGAGACCCTCGCCGACCCGGAAAACCCTGTCGCGCTGCCCGTGATCGAAGTCGATGAGCCGGCGCTCTCGATGACCATCGGCATCAACACGTCGCCGCTCGCCGGGCGCGAAGGCAAGAAGTTGACGGCGCGCCTCGTGAAGGACCGCCTCGACCGCGAGCTCGTCGGCAACGTGTCGATGCGCGTGCTCCCGACCGAACGTCCCGATGCCTGGGAAGTCCAGGGCCGAGGTGAGCTCCAGCTCGCCATTCTCGTCGAGCAGATGCGTCGCGAAGGCTTCGAGCTGACCGTCGGTAAGCCGGTCGTGCTGACGAAGGAGATCGACGGCAAGGTGCACGAGCCCGTCGAGCGTGTCACGATCGACGTGCCCGACGAGTTCATGGGTGCCGTCACGCAGCTGCTCGCCACCCGCAAGGGCCGCATGCAGAACATGGGCGGCTCCGGTTGGGTCCGGTTGGACTACCTCGTCCCAGCCCGCGGTCTGATCGGCTTTCGCACCGAGTTCATGACCGAGACCCGCGGTACCGGCGTGCTGTCACACACATCTGAGGGCTACGAGCCATGGGCCGGCGAGATCCGTGCGCGCGCTCAGGGTGTCCTCGTCGCCGACCGAACCGGTCCGGTCACGAACTACTCGATGGTCAACCTGCAAGAGCGCTCGACCCTGATGGTCAAGGCCGGCGACGACGTGTACTGCGGCATGATCGTCGGAGAGAACTCTCGTGCGGGCGACATGGACGTCAACATCTGCCGCGAGAAGAAGCAGACCAACGTGCGTGCCTCGTCGTCAGACCAGACCGTCAACGTCACACCGCCGAAGTTGCTGTCGCTCGAAGGAGCGCTCGAGTTCATCTCGATCGACGAGTGCGTCGAGGTCACGCCGAGCAACATCCGCATCCGCAAGGTCGAACTCGATCCGACCATTCGGAACCGAGCTGCCAAAAAGGCAGCGCACGCAGACTGAGTCAGAAGTAGCGCAACAGGTTGCGGACAGCCGCTTCGACTTCGCTGTCGCTGGTGATGAGCCGATAGCTGAACAGGCGCTCCATGTCGGGCGTGTCGCCGGGGTCGTCGAGTGGCGAGAGCTGAGTGGCGAGCAGCCCGATCGACGCCGTTGGGGACATCGCCACGACCTGCCACTCCATCGCCAGGGGGTCGTCGAGCTCGAGGTCGGCGGTGCGCACTCCGTGAAACGCTGCGCCGGACATCTGTGAGAGGTCGACACCGATCATGCCGACGAAGCCACATCGGCGAGCCAGTCCCTCGTATTGTCGCCGAGTACTCGGGGAGACATGGCGAACGTGTTGGACTGCAGCGACCAGTACGCAGTCCGACGACACGACCGATGCCTCGACATGGCGAGAGAGGTCGAGGAGCTCACGCTTCGTCGCGATGCGGCTGCCGTCTGGTCGGTTGGCGTTGCCGAACGCGTGCGGGGCGCCAGGCACATTCACGACGTGAAGGTCTTCCAGCTCACTCGGGCGGCCGAAGAGGTAACCCTGCAGCAAGTCCGCCCCGAGGACGTCAGCGTGCTTGGCATCTCCGAGTGTCTCGACGCCTTCTGCGATGACGAGAACGTCACCATGGCGCGCCATGTCCCGATAGGCCGCGATCGCAGCCACGACGTGAGCCGAGTGCGCAGGGTTGTCGTTGGTGATGAGGCTCATGTCGAGCTTGACGACGTCCGGGTCGATCCAGCGCAACGCTGCAAGGCTCTCGGATCTGCTCCCGACATCGTCGAGCGCGATCATCCAACCGAGCTCTCGACAGACTTCGACCGATCTCAAGAGCCGGCCGGGGGAGTGCAAGACGGCGCGTTCGGTGACCTCGGCCGTCACCGAGGGTTTCTGGCCGGATCGGCTCCACGCGTCGGTCAACCTGCTCAGCCAGTCCTCGTCGCTGAGCAGGGTCGGTTCGAGGTTGATGAACAGCTCGACCGTGTCGTCCAGCGGCAGGCTGAACGCGAGCGTCTTCGCGGCGAGTTCGAGTTCGCCGAGCAATCCGAACGTGGTGGCGGCGGTGAACAGCCGGTCGGGCTGCTCCAGTTCGTGTCCGACGGGACCGCGGGTCAACGCTTCGACGCCGTGCAGTCGGTGGGTTGCAGCATCGACGATCGGCTGCACGACGATGCGTAGTCCGTCGATTGCCGATTTGACCGATGCGAGAGTCGGGCGCTCGGGCGCGGGTTCCGCAGTCGGCGCCGGAGACGGTGGTTCTTCGAGCGTGTCGCAGCGGACCGCACCGCGTCCCACCGACTTCGCCTGGAACATGAGTCGGTCTGCTCGTTCGAGCAAGGCGGTTGCGTCTTCGTCTGCGCGGCGCCGGGCGATGCCGATCGACGCCGACAGCTGAATGACCTGAGAGTCGAGCAAGATCACCTCTTCCACGTGGCCGAGCAGGCGCTCAGCGAGGTAGAGGCCGTCGATGTCGTCGACCACGAGGAGGAACTCATCGCCGCCGAGGCGGCCAAGGCGATGGTCGGGTCCCAGCGTGCGTGCGATGCGCTCCGCAACGGTTCGGAGCACGGAGTCGCCGGCGCGGTGGCCGAGCTGGTCGTTGACGGATTTGAACCCGTCGAGATCGATGAAGAGCACCGTGGTGTCGCGCGCAGCCGACGACCGTTCGGCGAGCTCGTGCATGATGCTGGAACGATTCATCAAGCCGGTCAGCGGATCGATGCGAGCGTTCAACTCGACGGCATCCCAGGTGCGCATGCGGCTCAGCGCAGTGCTGAACACCGGCCGAAGCGCACGGAGCGCGGCGGCGTCG
>CALIOL010000125.1 GCA_938044705.1 uncultured Ilumatobacter sp.
CCGACTGCTTTGAACCACTGCGTGATCGTGCCTTCGGTGACGGTTTCGCCGAGCTGAGGGAGGGTGACGTCTGCCATGTCGTTGTTGTCCTTGTATTCGAAGAGTTGCGAAGAGTGCGTTGCGTTGTTGCGAGATGTTGAAAGCGTGTGTGGAAGGTCAGCCGTTGAAGCTGCGCCCGGTGAGCGACAGCACCGTCTCACCGAACAACTCACTCAAACTCGGATGAGGCTGAATGAATTCCGCGACCTCGTCAACGGTCGCTTCCCAGTTCACTGCGAGGTAGCCACCGGAGAGCTGCTCGGTCACCCACGGGCCGACCATGTGGACACCCAGGATCTGGCCGGCGGTGCCGTCGGCACGCTTCTTCGCGATGACTTTCACGAGTCCCTCAGTCTCTCCGAGAATCATCGCTCGACTGTTGAACTTGTACGGGTGCTTCGCCACGACGACATCGTGGCCAGCGTCCTTTGCCTGCTGCTCGTCCGGGCCCGCCCAAGCGACCTCCGGATGGCAGTAGATCGCCCACGGCACACGGTCGTACATGACCGGCATCGGGTTCTCACCGAGCAGATGCTTGATCACGAGGATCGCCTCGGCGTAACCGACGTGTGCGAGCTGCGGGGTGTTGATCAGGTCACCAACCGCGTAGACGCCCGGCTCGCCGGTCTGGCAGTACTCGTCGACCACGACGAAGCCGCGCTCGTCGACCTGGACGGCGGTGCCTTCCAGACCGAGCTGATCGGCGAAGGGGCGGCGGCCGACCGACACGACGACGGCGTCGACTTCCACGGACTCGCCGTCACCGAACGCGACCGTGGTCGCGCCGTTTCCATCGGGCGTGTGGCCGTTGACCATCACACCGGTCTTGATGGTGATGTTCTTCTTCTTGAACGAGCGCTCGACGACCTTTGCGACGTCCTTGTCGAGCCCAGGGAGGATCTTCGGGAGACCCTCCAGAATCGTGACTTCCGAGCCGAGATCGGCAAACGTCGAGGCGAATTCGCAGCCGATGGCGCCACCGCCGATGACGGCGACTCGTGCCGGCAGCGTGTCGAGGTCGAGCACCTCGTCGCTCGTCATGATCGGACCGCCACGTTCGAAGTTGGGGATCAGTCGCGGCACGGAGCCGGAGGCGAGCATGACGTGGTCGCCGGTGATCGTTGCGGAGCCACCGTCGCCGAGTTCGACGTTCACGGTGCGTCCCGCAGCAAGCGAGCCGACGCCATTGAAGACCTCGACCTTGCGGCCCTTGCACATCGCGCCGATGCCACCGACGAGTTGCTTGACGATGCCCTGCTTGCGCTCCTGGGTCTTGGCGAAGGCGACACTCGCATCGCCGTTCGTCTCGATGCCGAAGTCGGCCGAGTGGTCGACGTGGCGCTTGACGGCCGCCGTCTCGAGGAACGCCTTGGCAGGGATGCACCCACGGTTGAGGCAGGTGCCTCCCAGCGCATCCTTCTCGACGAGGGCGACGTTGAGGCCCGCCGAAGCGCCGTAGAGAGCGGCGGAGTAACCGCCTGGGCCGCCGCCGATGACGACGAGATCGAAGTGGTCGGATTGTTCGCTCACGGCATTCACCGTAGCGCTCCCTCGGGCGTGCGTCGCCGGTCGCCTGGAAGTGACCGACCGGTAACCGGTATCGCCGCCACCATGACCCCGGTCACTTCAGACGAGGCGCCACTCAGACGAGGCGCCATGTGGCCTGCTCGTCGCCGCGACGAACGACCAGCACGCGGCTCGAACCCTCGGTGGCACTCACGTCGAAGTCGATCGTGCAGGTCTGAGGCGCCTCGGAGATGCCCGCGCATCGGCCGTCCGCCGGTGCGGTGAGCGGAGCGAGACGTTGATCGCCGGTCACCAACGCGAATGTCTCGATGCCACGTTCGTCGACCACGCCGCCGATCTCGATCTCCACTCGCAGCAGCGAGCCCTCGAGCGCGCTTCCCGCAACGGTGATGTCGGCATCGCCGACCTCGATCGCCGTGCCGAGCGGCGTCGGCTCCGTCGTGGCGTCTTGGCTGGACAGTTGGAACAGCAGCACACCCCCGGCGGCGAGGATCATCAGCGCCGTAGCGACCGACAAGAGCAGCAACGTCCGCGTCTTCATGCGTCGCCAAGGCTACGAGCCGGCCTGAAGGACGCGACAGCCGGTGAACACCGACGAAACCCTCGCCACGGCGGCTCGCGGGCCGGGACTCGCATCGCTACCGTGCCGTTCATGACCCGCCGATCCGTTCGCCTCGCTGCGTTTGCTTGCGTCGCAGGCCTCGCAGGAGTGGCCTGTGGAGGAGCGAGCGACAGCGACCAGGTCTCGGCGCCCGCAACGGCGGTCGAAGCCGCACCCGAGACCGCCGCACCCGAGGCTGCAGCATCCGAGACCGAGGCGCCTGCCGACGCGTCGGCGACGGTGGTGCCACCGCTGTTGCAGTTCACGGCGCCGCTGGTCGGCGGCGGTGAACTCGTCGGCGACGAGTTGGCGGGCAAACCCACAGCGTTCTGGTTCTGGTCGCCCACTTGAACGATTTGCAACCGTGAAGCCCCCTCGGTCGAGGCGGCAGCAAACAACTTCGCCGGCCAGGTCAACTTCGTCGGCGTGACGTGGACCGGTAGCGATGACAGCTACCAGAGCTTCGTCGACGAACACGGCCTGACATTCCCGCAGATCCAGGACGACCCGGGCGAGATCTTCCGGCGATTCGACGTTGCGTTCCAACCGGCGATGGTCATCGTGAAAGCCGATGGCAGCATCGAGACGGTGGCGGGAGCGGTGGACGAAAGTCTGCTCAACCAGATCCTCTCCGAAGCCTGACCCAACAGCGTCACCCAGCTCGGTGTTCTGGCCTGCCTGATCTGGCCGTACTCTGAACACATGCGCATCGCGATCACCGGGGCATCTGGCCTCATCGGCACCGCTCTTTCGGCTCGGCTCAGAGCGGACGGCCACGAACCGGTACCCGTCGTCCGGCGGGCGCCTGGCGACAACGAGATCGGTTGGTCGATCAAGGAGAAGCGGATCGACGACGGAGCGTTCGACGGCATCGATGCAGTGGTCCACCTCGCTGGCGCCGGAATCGGTGACAAGCGATGGACCGACGACTACAAAGAGGAGATCCTCGAGAGCCGCACCGTCGGAACGGCGCTGGTCGCCCAAGCGGTGAACGACGCCAAGGACGGTCCGAAGGTACTGCTGTCGGGCTCGGCCATCGGCTACTACGGCGAGAGCGTGGAGGCCACGTTCACCGAGACCTCGCCCGTCGGAACCGGCTTTCTCGCCGAAGTGTGCGAAGCCTGGGAGTCCTCAGCGGCACCGGCGCAGGCCGATGGAACCCGACTGGTCTTCTTGCGCACCGGCATCGTGCTGTCGCCCAAGGGTGGAGCGCTCAAGAAGCTGACGCCGCTCTACAAGTTCGGCCTCGGCGGCAAGCTCGGCTCGGGCAAGCAGTGGCAGAGCTGGATCCACATCGACGACGAAATCGCTGCGATCGTCCACCTCCTCACCAGCGAGCTGGAGGGTGCAGTGAACCTGACCGCACCCAACCCGGTGCCCCAAGCTGGCTTCGCCGCTGCGATGGGCGAGGTGCTGAGCCGACCGACGTTCATGTTCACGCCGAAGTTCGCACCGAAGCTGGTGCTCGGCGGTGAACTGGCCGACAATCTGCTGTTCGAAGGCCAGAACGTGTTGCCCGTGGCCCTCGAGAACGACGGCTTCGAGTTCGAGTTCCCCCACCTCGACGGCGCGCTGCGCGACCTGCTCGACAAGTGAACGACGCTCCCGTCGCCATCGTTGGTGCCGGACTCGCCGGTCTCGCCTGTGCAACGACGTTGCACGATGCTGGGATCCCGGTTCAGGTCTTCGAAGCGTCGAGCGGCGTGGGAGGCCGCGTCCGCAGTGATGTCGTCGACGGGTTCACGTTGGATCGCGGGTTCCAAGTCGCGTTGACCGCCTATCCGGAGATGCACCGCCAACTCGACATGGAGGCGCTGGACCTTCGGGCGTTCGACCCGGGCGCGCTCGTGTGGCGCGACGGCAAGGGTGCTGAGGTCTCGGATCCCTTCCGCAAGCCGACCTCGTTGCTCTCGACGACGTTCGCGCCGATCGGAAACGTGCTCGACAAGGCGCGCATCGCGTGGTTGCGCGCCAAGCTGCGACGCGTTCACCCCGTGAAGCTGTTGCAGAGCGAGGACGTCTCGACCGCCGAGGCCCTGCGTGCCGGCGGCTTCTCGGACACGATGATCCGCCGGTTCTTCCGCCCCCTCGTCGGCGGCATCCAGCTCGACCCGGATCTTCAGGACAGCCGCCGCATGTTCGACGTGATCTTTCGCATGTTGGCCGACGGCGACTCGGCGGTCCCCGCTTCGGGAATGCGGGCCATTCCCGACCAGCTCGCCGCCCGGCTTCCCGACGGTGCGATTCGTCTCGATGCTCGCGTCGAGTCGGCAACCGCGTCATCGGTGCGTGTCGACGGCGTCGATATCGACGCGTCGGCGGTCGTGATCGCTACCGAGGGTCCGGCGGCTTCGGCATTACTCGGCCTGCCGACGGTGGGTTCGAAGTCAGCGGGCTGCGTGTACTTCGCGGCCGACGAGGCACCGAGCGACACCAAGTGTGTCGTCCTGGACGGCACCGGCGACGGCCCGGTACTCAACGTCGCGATCATGAGCAATGTCGCTCCGTCGTATGCACCGACGGGCAAGCATCTCATCACGGCGGCACTGCCCGCGATGATCGACGGCGACCTCGAGGAGTTGGCTCGTACGCAGCTCCGCTCGTGGTGGGGGCCACAGGTCGATGGTTGGCAGCACCTTGCGACGTATCGCATTGCGCATGGCCAGCCGTCGCAGTCACCGCCGTTCTCGCCAAAGCAAGCTGTCGCACTCGACGACGGCCGATTCGTGTGCGGCGACCACCGCGACACCGCCTCGATCCAAGGGGCCCTGTACTCGGGTCGTCGTTGCGCCGAAGCCGTCCGCAATGCCCGTACCTGACTGAACTGGAGAACTCATGACTGACGTGACCGTCGAAGAAGCACCCGATCGAGTGGAACGACGCAGCATCGTCGTGAATGCGCCGGCATCAGAGATCTTCGATCTCTTGGCGGACCCGAGTCGACACCATGAGATCGACGGGTCGGGCACCGTCCGCGATCCCCGCACCACAGCACCGGATCGCCTGTCACCCGGGGCCAAGTTCGGCATGAAGATGAAGTACGGCGTGCCGTATTCGATCACCAACACCGTCGTCGACTTCGTCGAGAACGAAGTGATCGCGTGGCGGCACTTGGGCAAGCACGTGTGGCGGTACACACTCGAACCAGTAGAGGACGGGCGCACGAAGGTGACGGAGGAATTCGACTGGCGCACAGCGCTCTTCCCGCCCGGACTCAAGCTCATCAACGCACCCCGCGACAACGCCGAGGCAATCGAGAAGACGCTGCAGCGTCTCGCCGATCACTTCGCCGACGGCGACGACGCCTAACTTGTTGCCATGGACACGAATTGGCTCACGAGCGCCGAGATGGCGGCGTGGCGGGCGTACATCGAAACCTTCGGCGACCTCTCGGCTGCGCTCGAGCGTGACCTCGTCGCACTCGGTTTGACGCTCGGCGACTACCAGGTGCTGGTCTACCTGTCCGAAGCACCCGAGGGGTCGATGCGGATGTGCGACCTCGCCGACGTACTACAGCTGTCGCCGAGCGGACTCACACGCCGCCTCGATGGCCTGGTGAAGAGCGGCCACGTCACCCGCACCCCGTCCAACGAGGACGGCCGAGTGATGATGGGCGTGCTGACCGACGCGGGACGTGCGCTCTTGGAGGCAACTGCACCGCAGCACGTGGCGAGCGTGCGGCGGCACATCTTCGATCACCTGGACACGACCCAGGTGGAGGCGATGGCCTCCATCTTCACTGCGATCGGCGCTGGTCTGGCGAGCGAGTCGTCGACCGACGACACGGCCGCCTGATCCCGATGCGCTGATGGTCGATCTTCCGCTGGGATTCTCCCACCACGTCGCCAACATCGGGATCAAGGACGACACGGACGACTTCGTGATCGTCGCAGCCGACCGTCCTGTCCCGTGCGCCGCACTGTTCACGAAGAGCCGATTCGCCGGTCCGAGCGTCCTGCTGAGCCGCGAACACATCGCTGACGGGATGGCCCAGGCAGTCGTGGTCATCTCGAAGAACTCCAACGTCGCGACCGGCGCAACAGGCATGGCAAACGCTCGCGAAGTCGCCGAGTCGATCGCTGAGCGACTGAGCGCCTCCCCCACCGACGTCGTCGTCACATCGACCGGTGTGATCGGTCGCCAGTACCCCATGGAGCGCGTGCGAGCCGGCATCGTCGACGTGCCGGCATCACTCGTCGGGCGAGATGCCCTCGCTCCGGCGACGGGAATGATGACCACGGACACCGTGGCGAAGGTGGCAGAGGCAACCGTCGAGGGCAGCGAAGCGCGCATCGTCGGCATGGCGAAGGGCGTCGGGATGATCGAACCCGACATGGCGACACACATCTCCCTGGTGTTCACCGATGCCGAGCTGTCCCCCGAAGCACTCGATGGCGCCTTTCGCCGGGTGGTCGATCGCACGTTCAACTGCGTCTCGATCGACACCGACACCTCGACGAGTGACACCTCGGCGATCCTGGCATCGGGCGACGCCGGACCCGTCGAGATCGACGCGTTCGAGTCAGCGCTCCATCGGGTCTGCCTCGACCTCACCAAGCAGATCGCACGTGACGGCGAGGGAGCGAATTCGCTGATCGAGGTGCACGTCGACCGTGCGGCCGACGTCGACCAGGCTCGCCGGGTGGCGAAGGTCGTGGTGAATTCACCGCTCGTCAAGACCGCCGTGCACGGCGGCGACCCCAACTGGGGTCGCGTCGCCATGGCCATCGGGAAATGCTCCGACGACACCGATATCGATCAAGAACACGTGGTCATCCGGTTCGGCGAGACCGAGGTGTACCCGACCCAACTCAGCGACGGCGACCTCGCTGCGCTGTCGGGGTACATGCGCAGCGACCACGTGATCATCCACGTGTCGCTGTCGACCGGCGACGCCGAGTCCACCGTCTACGGCTGCGACCTGTCGGACACCTACGTCCGCTTCAACGCCGACTACACGACGTAGGAAGCGTCGCTGCTTTCGGGTTGCACGACCTCGCGACCTCGCGCCAGCGCGACCGACACTGCAGCCGCGCAACTCATGGAGATCGCCAACACCACCGCAACCGGCGCCACGGTCGCGACCGCGCCGACGACCAGGATCACGAGTGCCTGGCCGCTGTACGCAGCGCCCATCCCCACCGACATGGCCGCCGTGCGACTTTCGGCGGGAAGCCGACGCCCCACCACCTGATTGGTCGGCACTCCGATCGAGTCGAGGCCACCCGCAACGGCATACGCCGCGACCGCGAGCACCGCCAAGGCTCCGACGCTCCACCCGTCGATGTCGAAGACCCCGATCGCTCCAGATGCCGCGGCGACCACGGCGAACATCAGCGCTGCGGCAGCTCCGTACTTCGCAGTGCGCCGACCAGCGGACACGAGCAGCTCCTCATCCGAATCGAGGTCAGGCAGCATCGCCATGACGACGAGCGACGATGCAGCACCGGCAGCGATGAGCAGGCCGACGAAGACGTCGGGTAGTTCCGTTTCAGCGACGAATGCCACGGCGAGCGCCTCAGGGAGCACCGAGAACGAGCCGACGGTGACGAACAGCATGAGCGCACGCCGAAGCTGAGCATCCTCGCGCCACACCTTCATCCCGGCGCGCAGACCTGCCAAGCCAGCCTGTGGCGCACCGTGGACCACCGAGGCGGTCGAACCGCACAGCGGGACGAGAAAGGCGGCCGAGACGAGGAACGTCACGGCATTCAGCGCAATCGCCGTGTTGACGCCCGCCGTTGCAACGAGGACGCCGCCGAGCGCGAACCCGAAGATCGCTTCGAACTGATACGTGGCGCCCCACAGCTTCAGCGCCTTGCCGTACGTCGCGGGGTCGATCAACTCGACCATCGCAGTGGACCGCGCCGCCGCGAACGGTGGGGCAAGCAAGCCAGAGAGGAATGCGATGAGCAACACCACCGACAGCGGCATCTCGACGAGCAGCGCGAGAAACAGCAGTGCTCGGACCACGTCGCACGCGATCATCATCGCGATGCGGCCGTATCGGTCGGCAAGCGTTGCGATCATCTGTCCGAGTCCGACCCACGGCAGGAGCGAGACCGCTGTGACCGATGCTGCCCACAGCGCAGAGTTGGAGCGCTCGTAGACGACGACGCTCAGCGCGAGACGCCCTGCCCAGTCGCCGAATCCAGATGCCAACTGCGCACAGAACAGCAAGAAGCACTCTCGCTGTCGAAGCGGCGAAAAGAGGTCCTTCAGATGAGGCAGCATGATTCGTCAGATGGCCCGAATCGAAGCTGTCTCCCTCAGAACACTCCCGCTGTCCGAGCTTCTGTGGACGACCCGACACTTCGGCTCGGCGTCACAAGAATTTCGAGAGTAGCGATCGACGTCGACACCCACACGCTGGGAGCTGAATCCGCGAGAAATGTCGGACGTAGCGTCTGATCTTGCCGCCGCTCGCGGCTCAGCTGACGTCGACGACGCCGTAGAACGCGACGTATCCCTCGATCTCTGCGGCCTTCTCTTTGGGGCTCGGGTAGAACCACGCAGCGTTCGAAGCGGACTCGCTCCCCACGGTGACGTCGCGGTACTCCGCGTCGCCTTTCCATGGGCAATGCGTGGTGCGACCGGTTGGCTCGGAGAAGAACTCCATGTTCACCGATGCCGGCGGAAAGTAGTGGTTTCCTTCGACGACGACTGTCGCGTCCGACTCTGCGATGACCTGACCGTTGAACGTTGCTCTCATGCGACGTTGAAACCCGTCGGACCCGCCATCTGTTCCCGGCTGTTCCCGAAGCGATTACTTCGGTGGCATCCGGATGCCACCGTCGACCCGGATGGACTCGGCGTTCATGTAGCTGTTGGTCACGCACTCCACGACCATCGAGGCGAGCTGCTCCGGGTCACCCAGACGCTTCGGGAAGAGCACGCCCTTCTGCAGGTTCTCCTTGAACTGCTCGCTGGCTTCACCCTCGCCGTAGATCGGCGTGTCGATGAGTCCCGGGGCGACCGTGTTGACGCGGATACCCGCAGCGGACAGGTCGCGTGCGATGGGCAGAGTCATGCCGACGACGCCGCCCTTGGATGCGGAGTAGCTCGCCTGGCCGATCTGACCGTCGAATGCAGCGACCGACGCGATGTTCACGACGGCGCCACGCTCGCCGTGTTCGAGCGGCTCGGTCGTGCTCATTGCCGTGGCGGCGACGCGGATGGCGTCGAACGAGCCGATGAGGTTGATGGCGACGACCTTCTTGAACGCGTCGAGGTTCGCCGCGCTTTCGAGCGTGCCGTCGCGGCCGATGGTGCGCTGCGCCCAGCCGATACCGGCCGAGTTGACGAGCACTCGAACGGGGCCCATCGACTTCGCCATTTCCACGGCGTTGACGAGATCGTCGGTGTTGGTGACGTCGACCTTGGCGAAAGCGCCACCGATCTCGTCGGCCAACGCGTTGCCGGCCTCTTCGTTCAGGTCGGCGATGACGACCTTTGCGCCGCGCTCAGCGAGCATGCGGGCCGAGGCCGCTCCGATGCCCGAGGCACCACCCGTGACGATTGCACTTGCACCATTGATGTCCATGCCCAAAACCTAGAACGCAGAGCTTCGTGCGACTCAATCGCGC
>CALIOL010000126.1 GCA_938044705.1 uncultured Ilumatobacter sp.
GGGAATGGTCGGCGTGTGCCTCGAGCAGATGCCGGAAACCATCGAGACGATCGAGACGGTCTCGTCGGTGCTCGACAGCTGACGAACGATGGCGACTGGTGGGCGCAAAGGGATTCGAACCCCTGACCTCTGCCGTGTGAAGGCAGCGCTCTAACCAACTGAGCTATGCGCCCATGGCGGCGACTTGCCGCTGGGGACGCCAGAGGTTAACGGACTCTCTGCGATTCCGGATGCGATCGGGCGATCGAATCAGGCAACGAGGTGATCCGGAATGACGACCGGGTCGGAGACGAATTCGATGCGTTGCACCGGCGGGCGACCGCGGCGCCGCGCAAAGCGGACCGGTTCGCCGTCGATGAGCAACGTTCCTCCCCACACGCCGTACGCCTCGCCCCGAGCGATGGCGTTGTCCAGACACGCCGCACTCAGCGTGCACGTGCGACAGATCGCCTTCGCTCGAGCGATCTCGAGGTCGTCGTCGGAGAAGAAGAGGTGGGCAAGGGTGCCGGCGCCGTCCGAACAGCGGGCCTGACCGTCTGGCGCGATTGACGCCAGGGCCGGCTCGAAGTCGTCGGTGCGGCTCGTTTCTTGAGGTTCGATGAGCACGGTTTTCAAGGTAAAGACAGTGCGTTAACGGGGCGTTGCTCAATGCGGCCGATGCATTACTCATTCACTACTTACTGATCGTCACGCAGCAACAGTGGCCGGCGAACTACGGTGGAAACTCAATGGGCAAGCTGTGCGAGCGACCGGGGTGTTCTGAACTCGCAGCGCTCGCCTACGGCATGCGAACCGAGGACCTGGTCTTCTGGATCGACGTCCTGCGTGGCACTTCTTCGACGCAATCGGGGGTCTTGTGCCAGCGCCATGGCGACTCGATGACCGTGCCGCGCGGTTGGACCCTCGATGATCTGCGCGACCCGGACCTCCATCTGTTTCGCCCGCCGCCGCGCCCCGAAGGTCCAGCGACGCGCCGCAACCGGTCCCGGCGCCGCTCCGGTGACGACACGGGGCAGCTCGAACTCGGAGGAATCGTCGACACCATCGACGAACTCGAGCCCGAGGTCGACGACCGCCAGGCCGTCGATGCGTCGGTGCCCGCCATGCACAACGAGGCTGACCTCGAGACAACCCTGCCGCCAGACCACGAAGCAGACGTCGAGGCGAGACCGTCCGACGCGCTGAACTGGAAGCCAGCGTTCGATGACGGTGACGATCTCGATGGTCTGCTCGCCGCACGCAGCCCACTGCTGTCACGCGCATTCCGCGGCGAACGCGGTTGATCCGTGGACATCGTCCGCAGCCTGACTGCACCGGTGACTCCCAACGAGCTCTTCGTGCATGTCGACGACATCGAGGACTATCCCGCTTGGATGCCGCTGATCCACGAGGTCGAACGCCTCGACACGCCGAGCGACGGCGGTGACCCGGCTTGGATGGTCGAACTACGCGCTCAGGTAGGTCCGTTCGCCCGCTCGAAGCGTCTCCGCATGGAGCGAACCGAACTACAACAGGATCGGGTCGCGGTCTTCGAACGACGCGAAGCCGACGGACGCGAACACTCCAGCTGGGTGCTACGAGCAGACCTCGACGTCGACGACAACGGCAACACCGTGCTCACCATGACCATGTCGTACGGCGGGTCGCTGTGGGCCGGCCCCATCCTCGAGCGCGTGCTCGACGATCAGGTTCGGCGCGGCAGCGATCGGCTCCTCGCGCTGGTCAGCTAGCGATTGGCGCCCCACGCCGAGAATCGTCCGTCATCGCGGCGTTCGAGCAGAAGTGCTGTCTCGAAGCACTCACTGATCGACGCGGAGTCGAGCACGTCGCCGATCAGCCCACTGGCCATGATGGTGCCGTCCTTCATCAACGCAGCGTGGCTCACCGCTGCAGGAATCTCGTCGACATGATGAGTCACCATCGCGAACGGCGGAGCTGACGGATCGGCGGCCAGGTCCTGCAAGGTGGCGACCAACTGCTCGCGACCTCCGAGGTCGAGGCGTGCGGACGGTTCGTCGAGCAAGATGATCGCCGGATCGTTCATCAACGTGCGCGCGAGGAGGACCCGTTGCTGCTCGCCCGAGGACAACGTTCCGAATCGACGGTTCCGGTGGTGGCCGATACCCATCTCGTCGAGACATTCGGCGGCGCGATCGTCATCGACCTGGTCGTACCGATGCCACCACGGCTCCAATGCGGCGTGGCGGGCGGTCCGCACGACGTCGTGGGCTGACAGGTCCGCACGGAGTTGGTCGGCGAGCGCAGCCGAGGAGTAGCCGATCTTGCGCCTCAGTTCGCGCACGTCCGTGCGGCCAAGGCGTTCGCCGAGCACTTCGACGGTGCCACTGGTCGGGTGGTCATAGAGCGCCATCACCCGCATCAGGCTCGTCTTTCCCGAGCCGTTGGCACCGATGAGGACCCAGCGGTCCTCATGGTCGATGCGCAGCGACGCACCCCGGAGAATCTCCAGACCGTCCCGGCGCAACACGATGTCGGAGACGCTGAGCGCTGCGAGGTCGTTTCTCATGGAATCCTCAAGGATGGCCGGAAAATGCCGAGAAACAGTCAGTGAGTGACCGTAACCAAACTGCAACACGCGGTAGGTTCTTCCCGATGCGCATCGTTGGGTACCTGGGCCGCCGCATGCGCATCGTGACTGCGATGCTGCTGGTCGTTGGCACTGCCAGCGCGGTCGTGCCGACCCAGGTGTCCGCACAAGACGAGAGTCCTGCCGACAAGGCAGCACGAGAGATCCAAGAGGCGCGTGACCAAGCCAATGCGGCCGCCGACGCGTTCTTCGAAGCGGAGTCCGTCCTCGATCAGCTCGAAGACGACCTGGACGGCCTTCTGGTCGAAGAAGCACAACTCCAAGTGACGGTCGACGAGCTTCGCGCCCAGGTCGAGGTCATCGCACTCGGGCGCTTCGTCGCAAGCGGTACCGACGGCATCCCGTTGCTGACCGAGGTGACCGAGCCGCAAGACCAGATCCAAGCCGAGGTGTTCGTCGACATCTTGACCAACACCGGCGCCGACACGCTCGACCAGTACGACGCAGCGGAGAAAGCACTTCTCGAGAAGCAAGACGAGATCGCCGAACGCCAAGACGAAGTGACCGCACAGCGCGAGCAGTTCGCCGACCTCGAAGAAGCTGCGCTCGGTGAGGTCGAACGACTTCGCGAGATCGAAGAGGAACGCCTCCGGGACGAAGCAGTGCAACAGGCGCTCGACGCCCGGATCGCCGCTGAGCGCGCCGAACTCGAAGAGCGTGCCCGACTCGATGCCGAAGCAGCGGCGCGAGCACAGCCCAACCCGGGCCTCGTCGTTCCGACCACGACCGAGCCGCCGGCGACCACGACCACGACGATCGACCCCAACGCACCGGTGCCGACCGATGCGAGCGGCGAGCCGCTCCCGACGACCACGACCGAACCTCCACCGTCGACCGATCCGCCCGTCACGCTCCCACCCGAAACCACGCTCCCAGAGAACACCGGAGGCTCCGGCGGCACCAGCGGCGGGCGAACCGGTGAAGGTGGAGGCGGCAATGGCCCCGGCGCCATCACCACCGGCGGGACCTACATCGACCAGATCGTGTGCCCGATGCCGGGCGGCGCCTACGGCGACACGTGGGGCGCTCCACGCTCCGGAGGCCGTCGCCACGAAGGTGTCGACATCATCGCGCCGCGTGGACTTCCGATCTACGCGGTGACGAGCGGCGTCGTCACGTTCAAGACCAACACCCTCGGCGGAAACGCTGTGTCGCTCGTCGGTGACAACGGCAACCGCTACTACTACGCCCACCTCGACAGCTACGTCGGAGGCAGTCGTCGGGTGTTCCAAGGCGAGCTCATCGGGTACAACGGCGACACGGGGAACGCACGGTTCTCGACGCCGCACCTCCACTTCCAGGTCCACCCCGGCGGTGGCCAGGCCGTCAACCCGTACCCCACGGTTCGCGCCGCCGGCTGCTGATCTGCCAGGCTCGGCGACGATGTCGCAGGACCTGGCAAACCACCTGAGCGCCCTGCTCGATGGTGCCGAGATCACCGATCTGGCCCGCCTTTCCGGCGGTGCATCGCGAGAAACCTGGCGGTTCCAAGCCGACGGTGTCGATCGAATCGTTCAGCGCCAACGAGCGGGCGACGACCGCGACATGATGATCGAAGCGTCCGTGCTCGCCGCCGCGCACGATGCCGGTGTGTTGGTGCCAGCGTTGCTTTGCGCCGATGCGGGCACCGATGGCACTGCGTCGATGGTCGTCGGTGCCGTGGACGGCGAGACCATCGCCCGCAAGATCCAGCGCGACGACGACTTCGCGGATGCTCGTCCGCGTCTCGCGGCACAGTTCGGCACGGCACTCGCAGCGATCCACCGCATCGACGTCCACGCCGTTCCCGGACTCGAGCAGACCGATCAGATCGCTCGGTACACCGAAGTGATGGATGAGCTCGGTCAGCCGTATCCGATGCTCGAGCTCGTGCGGCGCTGGCTCCTCGAGCATCAGCCGGCCCCATCGGAACCGTGTGTCGTGCACGGCGACTTTCGGCTGGGGAACCTGATCATCGGACCCGACGGCCTGAACGCGGTGATCGACTGGGAACTCGCGCACATCGGTGACCCGATGGAAGACCTCGGTTGGCTCTGCGTGAAAGCGTGGAGGTTCGGTCAGGCTCCGCCCGTCGCAGGGCTCGGGGAGTACGACGAGTTGTTCGCCGCCTACGAAGCAGCTGGCGGTCGGGCCGTCGATCCCGACGTCGTGCGCTGGTGGGAAGTGCTCGGCACCTGGAAGTGGGCGGTGATGTGCATCCTGCAAGCCAACGTTCATCTCTCGGGAGCAGCACGCAGCCACGAGCTCGCTGCGATCGGGCGACGTGTGTGCGAGAACGAACACGATCTGTTCCTGGCGCTGGAGGGACGCTGGTGAGCGTTCACGGTTCGCCGACGTCGGCCGAGCTCATCGAGTCGGTTCGGGAGTGGATCGAACGCGACGTGATGTCGTCGACCGAAGGACGGCTGAGGTTCCACTCGCGGGTCGCAATCAACGTCCTCGCGATGGTCGAACGCGAGCTGGCGATGGGGGAGCAGCACGACGTCGACCACGCGGCGCGACTCGCGACGCTGGACATGGCTGACGATGCCGAGTTTGCCGCCGCCATCCGCAACGGACAGCTCGACGACCGTCTCGACGAAGTTCGTGCCATCCTGCGCGTCGACGTCGACGCAAAACTCGCAGTCGCGAACCCGAAGTACCTCGCCTGACAACGCGGAACGTTCAGCGACGCTTCGGGGTGAGCGTGACCGGCTGGCCAGCGGCGAGCTGACCACAGGCCGCATCGATATCGGTGCCGCGATTTCGGCGCACCGTCGCGTTGGCGCCCAGTTCTTCGAGCCGGTCACGGAAGGCGTACACCTTCTTGAGCGCCGTGCCCTTCGTCGGATACCCCGGGGTCGGGTTCAGCGGGATCAGG
>CALIOL010000127.1 GCA_938044705.1 uncultured Ilumatobacter sp.
CAGCAAGCCGCCGCGACTGCGTCCATCAAGCCCGACCCCGACACCGGGATGCAGCTGCTGTTCGCCAAACTCACGCCAGAACAAGGCAACCGCATTCGACGAGCACTCGACTCCGAAGTCGCCACGATGCTGAAGCTGCCAGAGTTCGCCGGGCTTCGTCGGGACCAACTGCTTGCACGGGCCCTCGACCGCTTGATCTGCGGAGACGGCCCTGCCGCCGGCATCGGCGTTGCCGAGGTCGCCGTCTTGATCGACTACCAGACGCTCACCGAAGGTCGCCACGAGGACACCACATGCGAATACTCGGACGGAACCAGCATTCCGGCCGAACAAGCTCGGCGCCACGCGTGTGACGCCGGCATCATCCCCGTCGTCCTCGACGGTACGGGCAAGCCACTCGACGTCGGTCGGGCGAAGCGCCTTGCCACCAAAGAGCAACGAGTTGCGCTGCGGTCCATGTATCGCACCTGTGCCATCGATGGCTGCGAGCAGCACTTCGATCGGTGCCACATCCATCACCTCGAGGAATGGGAAGACCTCGGGTTGACCAACCTCGACAACCTGCTTCCACTCTGCAGCTTCCACCACCATCGAGCCCATGAAGGGCGATGGCAACTGCAACTCGAAGCGAGTTCCCGACAACTCACCGTGCGACTCCCAGACGGAACGCTTCACTCGCAGGCGTTCCCCGACCTGCTCGAACCACGACGGGCGGCCGCCTGAGCCGGCGCGCCGTACGACGTTCCGGGAAAGTTACCGACCGGTCACCCCTGCGATCGCTGCCAGAATGGCACATATGATTTTCGACGGATACGCGCATCAGCTGCCCGACATCGACCCGACCGAAACCGAAGAGTGGTTGGACAGCCTCGACGCCGTTGTCGACACCCACGGCAAGACCCGTGCGCGCTACATCCTGTCGCGTCTCATGGAGCGAGCGAACGAGTCGCAAGTCTCGTTCCCCGCGACGGTCTCCACGCCGTACGTCAACACGATCCCCGTCGAATCCGAGCCGTGGTTCCCCGGTGACGAACACATCGAGCGACGCATCCGAGCATTCGTCCGCTGGAACGCCGCGATGATGGTCGTGAAGGCCAACAAGATGGCCGACGGCATCGGTGGCCACCTCTCCACGTTCGCCTCCTCGGCAGCGCTCTATGAGATCGGCTTCAACCACTTCTTCCGCGGCAGCGAAGACGGCACCCCCGGCGACCACGTGTACTTCCAGGGTCACGCTGCACCCGGCGTCTACGCCCGCGCGTTCATGGAAGGCCGGTTGAGCGCCGACGACCTCGACCACTTCCGCCGGGAGATCGGCCGAGGCGGCGGTGGACTGTCGTCCTACCCACACCCCCGACTCATGCCCGAGTTCTGGGAGTTCCCGACGGTGTCGATGGGCCTCGGCCCCATCACCTCGCTGTACCACGCTCGCTACAACCGCTACCTCCACAACCGCCAGATCGACGACACGTCGAACAGCCGCGTGTGGGCATTCCTCGGCGACGGCGAGTGCGACGAGCCCGAGACCCTCGGTGCCATCTCGCTCGCAGCACGCGAGCAACTCGACAACCTCGTGTTCGTCGTCAACTGCAACCTGCAACGCCTCGACGGCCCGGTGCGCGGTAACGGCAAGGTCATCCAGGAACTCGAAGCCGTGTTCCGCGGTGCCGGCTGGAACGTCATCAAAGTCGTCTGGGGCTCCAAGTGGGATCCGTTGCTCGCACAGGACAAAGACGGTGTGCTCCTCAACAAGATGAACTCGACCGTCGACGGCGAGTACCAGCGGTTCGCCGTGGAACCCGGCGGCTACGCCCGCGAGCACTTCTTCGGCCCCGACGATCGCCTGCGCCAGATGGTGTCGCACCTCACCGACGACGACCTGCGCAACCTGCCGCGTGGTGGTCACGACTACCGCAAGCTCTACGCGGCCTACAAGGCAGCAGCGGACAACCTGGGTTCGGGTCGCCCGACCGTGATCCTCGCCAAGACCGTCAAGGGCTGGACCCTCGGCGAAGGCTTCGAAGGCCGCAACTCGACGCACCAGATCAAGAAGATGACCAAGCAGCAGATCGTCGACCTGCGCGACCGTCTCTACCTCCACGACGAGATCCCCGAGAGCTCGATCGAAGCCGACGACCCGCCGTACTTCAAGCCCTCGGAAGACTCCGTGGAGTACCAGTACATGATGGAGCGCCGTCGGGCGCTCGACGGCTCGGTGCCCAAGCGCTCCACCCGCGTCCGCAAGGCACTGTCGCTTCCCGACGCAAAGGCGTACGGCGAGATGTGGGGCGGCTCCGGCGGCCAAGAGGTCTCGACCACCATGGGCTTCACCCGCCTGCTGCGCAACCTCACACGCGACAAGAACATGGGCGAGCGGGTCGTGCCGATCATTCCCGACGAAGCCCGCACGTTCGGCATGGATGGTCTGTTCAAAGAGATCGAGATCTACGCATCCCAAGGCCAGAAGTACGAGCCGGTCGACCACGACCTGCTGCTGTCGTACTCCGAGTCGACGAAGGGCCAGATCCTCGAAGAGGGCATCACCGAGGCCGGCTCGATGGCCAGCTTCATCGCTGCTGGTTCTTCCTACGCCACTCGTGGCGTGCCGATGGTGCCGTTCTACACCTTCTATTCGATGTTCGGATTCCAGCGTGTCGGCGACCTGATCTGGCAGGCGGCCGACATCCGCGCACGCGGTTTCCTCATGGCAGCCACCGCCGGGCGCACCACGCTGATGGGCGAAGGCCTCCAGCACCAGGACGGGCACAGCCTCGTCCTCGCGTCGACCATGCCGACGGTCCAGGCCTACGACCCGGCATACGCCTACGAAGTCGGAGCGATCGTCGAAGCCGGCATCGAGCGGATGTACGGCGGCAGCGACGACGCCAACTGGACCGACGTGCTGTACTACGTCACGCTCTACAACGAGAACTACGAGATGCCCCTCCTCCCGGAGATCGACGGCATCAAAGAGCAGATCGTGGAAGGCATGTACAAGTTCGCCGACGCCCCGGTCATCGAGGGCGCCGATGCGGACGCAAAACGAGCCACGATCCTCTTTTCCGGCTCCGCGCAGGGCGCAGCGCGCGAAGCCGTCAGCGAGTTGGCAGAGCACTACGGCGTCGGCGCCGAACTGTGGTCGGTCACCTCGTACAAGGCCCTTCGAGAGAACGGTCTGGCAGCGGAGCGGCACAACCGCCTGCATCCCAGCGGCGACGCCCAGGTCCCGCTCGTCGCACGCCGCCTCGCCGAGTCCACGGGCCCGATCACGGCAGTCACCGACTTCATGTCGATCGTTCCCGACCAGATCCGCCAGTTCGTCGACCACCGCACGTTCACGACGCTCGGGACGGATGGAATGGGCCGCTCCGACACTCGCGAAGCGCTTCGTCGCTTCTTCGAAATCGACACGGGCCACGTCGTTGTCGGTGTGCTGTCCGGCCTGCTCGCCGAGGGCTCGATCGACGCCGCCACCGTCGAAGACGCGATGCGCCGCTACGACATCGACCCGGACGCGATCGACCCATGGAACTCGTTCACCGACTGAGCTTGGTGGACTGAGCTGATGACCGGATCGCTGTACATCACCGGCGACGAAGCAGCCGACCGGCTGCTCAACACCGACGCCAACGCGCTGCTGATCGGCATGCTGCTCGATCAGCAGGTGCCGATGGAGTGGGCGTTCATGGGCCCGGCCACACTGCTCGAACGCCTCGGACACCTCGATCCCGCGCGGATCGCAGCGATGGACATCGACGAGTTCGTTGCGATCTGCTGCGAGAAGCCAGCGATCCACCGCTTTCCCGGGTCGATGGGCAAACGGATCCACCAGATCTGCGCCGCGCTCGTGGAGCACTACGACGGCGACGCACGCAAGATCTGGAGCGATGCGCCGTCAAGTCGCGAGACCTACCGGCGACTCAAGGCGCTCCCCGGCTACGGCGACGAGAAGTCGAAGATCTTCGTGGCGATCCTCGCCAAGACCCAAGGGATCCAGCCAGAAGACTGGCGAGAGGCAGCGGGCAAGTTCGGCGACGACGTTCCACGTTCGGTCGCCGACATTCATGACGAAGCGTCGCTCGCGACCGTGCGCGAATGGAAGAAGGCCCAGAAGGCCGCGAAGAAGGACAAGCAGGACAATCCACTCGTGGAACGAGCGTCGTCGACCTGACTCCGTGCGTCGTGTTGAGCGCCCGAGGCCGGGTCAGTGCTGCGTCGGGTCGGCCGGAGCCGGAGGACGCTGCGGAACCGGAAAGGCCGGCAACCGCGGCAGCGCAGGCGCCTGAGCGGGTACTTGAGCAGGTGCGGGAGCCGGCGCAGGAGCCGGAGTCGGAGCCGGTTCAGGGGCCGGAGCGGGTGCGGGAGCAGATGCAGCGGCCGGAGCAGGCGCTGGTGCGGGAGCCGGCGCTGGAGGAGGAGGAACCGGAGCGGGAGCCGGAGCCGGAGCCGGAGCGAGCGGCGCTGAACCTGCGACGAAGCGCTCACCGAACGGTTGCAGCGACGCGTCCGCGTTGATGACCGACACGATCGCTGGGCGATCCGGCGACTGGCGGACCCGAGCCAATGCCACGTACGCGAGTCGCTTCGCTCGTGCGTCGGCTCCGATTCCGATCACCACTGCGGGCATGTCCCAGCCCTTGAGACTGTGGACCGTGCATCCCTTGACCGCAGCCGCATCGGTCCAGAACCGGTGCTTTCGTCGACGCCGAGGATCGTCCGGGTTCCGACTGAAGATGTGATGCACGGGAATACCGGCGCGTTCGATCACGGCTGACGCCTTGACACCGTCGTGGTGATAGTCGCAGACGAATGCCACGTCACCGGGAGCGAGGGTCGGGTCAGAGCGAAGCAGTTCGACGACTTCGTGGCCGATCGCGGTCCCGATGTCTCCCACGCGCTGCACGTCTCCCCAGCGTCGTACGGACCTGGTGTCGTCGCTCCCGACGCCAGCAGACGCAGCGGGAAGCTGCAGCGTGCCGTCGAGGTGCTCCGATGCGAACTCGTTGGTGAGCTCCAGCAAGTCGGCGGGAATGCGCAACGTCTCAGCGAGCTCGATGACCTCAACGCCGAGCGAGTCGGATTCGCTCGCCTCGTCGATCCACCCGGTACGGCCGTAGATGTCTTGCGTTCGATCGACGGTGAGCAGCGTTTCGCCTCCCTCGACGAGCACCTGCTCGGTCAACAGCTCCCACCAGAGCCTGGTGAAGTCCTGGCCTTCGTCGACCATCACGGCGTCGAACTGCGGACCGAGCCCGAGCTCGTACGCAGCGGAGGCCTTCTCGACGATCGAAACGGTCCAGGGAGCACCGCGAGTCGAGCTGAGTTCCGCTCCTGCCGTCTCAGCATCGGACACGACGCGAGTGCAGAACGAATGGAAGTTGGCACACGACACGAGGGTCGGGTCAGCACCGATCTCGGCGCAAGAGGCGTCGACCATCGAACGGAGGCCGTTGGCGAACGTCACGTTGAAGGACAGTGCGAGCACGCGCTTTCCTTGCGACGCAAGCCGCGCCGCTCGCGCTGCGACGGCCGATGACTTGCCGGAGCCAGCCACGCCGTCGAGTCGTCGGTGACGCTGCTGTGACGCGTTCTCGGCCACCGCCCGCACGACGGCAGACGTCGAATCAGCCCAGTCCCGGGGTACGAGAACCTGTGGTGCCGCCGCGATGTGGCGCCGGAACTTCGCGATCGATGCTGCCGGAGGTTCTTCGCAACCATGTCCACGGAGCAGTTCCTCGATCGACATCTGCACCGCGTCGCCGCCAGCGATCCCGACATGCGAGATGCCCTCGTTTTCCGACCGCGCGAAGAGCGCCCCGGCAACGCCGGTGGTGAAAGCGGGCAGGATCAACATCGTGCGCACTGCGGACGGCGGCGAACCGCCGTGCTCCGGCATCGCATAAAACTGGTCGAACACCGCCAAGCGGCTCCGTGCGGCACCAATACGCGGATCGATCGAGATGGGCGTCCAACGCTGGTCCGATCCGAGCTGCGCGATCGAACCGTCGTGCAGGACCGTCGTCGTTTCAGGATCCCAGTCGACGACGTTGAGGATGCAGACACCAAAGCGGTCGTGAACAGCGACGAAGTCGGGTTGATCCAGCCCGATCCGTGGCGCCGTGTACACCGTCCACGCCGCATCCAGGGTCTCGAGCGCAGCAGCGATGTCGACGCCCGACGCCGAGCGTGGAGCGGCCGCCGGTTCCGGCGCTGTCGGCGGCGCGGGCGGGGGCGCGGCTGGAGGAGGCGGCGGCGGGGTTGCGGACGGCGGCGGAGGCGGGAGAGTCGTCACACCAAAATGATCGGCGCGCAATGACACAACCTTGAACATTGGGCATCGGCCCTGCTCAGGATGGCGAGGACTGAGCCTCGAGGGTTTCTCCAAGCCGCCGATACCACGTGCGCTCGGCGAGCAGCTCCACGTCCTCGACGCCTCGACGCTTCGCCGCTGCGACCCAAATCGCCCGATCCCCCAGCGTTCTGCGGTGCAATGCCTCGACACTCTGGTCGGCCAAGACGGCTGACACGTTCGTCGGGAGGTCAGCGCGTCGCGATGTCTCGTTCACCACAGATCGGGCCAACGAACGTCCGATTCGCTCGGAAAGACCGTCCCACATGGCTGCACCTCGCTCGACCACGTCGACCCAGCCGAGCATCGCAGCTCGCCGCAGCGCCGCCTTCGTCAGCGTTGTCAGGTCCCCGGGAGCGATGAAGTCGTCGTCGGGGATCGCAGAGTGTCCGTCGAGCAGCGTCCGTATCACGACGTTGTCACTTTGATATGCGCTTCGCGGGTCGCAGAGCCAATCACCGAAGTCGAGCTCTCGCGCATGTGCGGTCACCGACCACGTGCTGTTCGAGTCGCGAAGATCGGCGGGAAGTCCACGCCAGTACTCGTAGTGCGACAACAGCCGACTTCGCGGTTCGCGGAGCAGCATGACGATGTCCGCCGCTTCGAATCCCGCGAGCATCGTCGACAACGCATAGTGCCCCGATGCGGCGTCGTAGTCGGCCAGCCGAGCAGGGTCAGGGAGAACGCGCGGGACCTCCGTCGGTGGAACAGGTTCGTCGCGCAACGGACCGAACAGCGCAGGATCGAAGTCATAGGGCGACCACGTCCGATCGTCGAGCGCCGATTCCAACGCGGCGGACACCGAGCTCCCCGCCGACTTGGGGATGTGCAGAACCCCGAGCCGCCGGCGCTCGCCGAACGCTTCGTTTCGGCGGCGGTGATCGACATCCGGAGCGTCGACGAGACCGGTGCGCTCCGCGACCCTTCGCTGAGCAGATCGCATCCCGACACGCAGCATGGCGCGGCCGCGTGCGATCGGCGTGGCGAAGGTCTCGGGCACAGTTCGACGTTAGTGGGGGCTGCGCTCAGTGCCCCGCTACGGTCGGCCTCGTGTCGATCACCGCGCGGTGCATCTCCCGGTGCAAGAACGTCCTGGGCCCCGTGCTGCGCCGCCTCCGGCGGTCTCGTATCCGCTCGACATCTCCCACACGCCACGACCCCATCGAGACCGAATCGCCAGCACGACTCGCGGCGCCGTGGGCCGTCGACCAACCGCTCGGGAACGGCCTCAACGTCGTCGGGTACCTCGGCAAGCAGCTGGCGCTCGGCGACATCGGACGCCTCATGGCTCGCTCCCTCGCCGACAACGGTGTGCCGACGTCGGCGCTGGCATTCACCGGTGCGCCGAGTCCCCCGGTGGATCCACCTTTCCCCGCACACGACCGCATTCGTCATCGCACGACGCTCGCGGTCGTCGCAGCTGACCAACTTCCCGTCCTCAACGAGTGGCACCCCGAGTTGTTCGAAGCGACGGATCGCATGATCGCCTACTGCTTCTGGGAGATGTCGCAGCTGTCCGAGGCCGGGGTGCGCGGACTCGA
>CALIOL010000128.1 GCA_938044705.1 uncultured Ilumatobacter sp.
GCTTCGCGGCCGTCGAGGAAGTCGGCGGTGAGGAGGTAGTACTTGGCCTTTGCCATGCCGCACAGCAGCGGCCAGATCGCCACCGCATGGTCGCCGCCGGCAACGCCGAGTCGGATGTGACCGTCGGTGAGCTTCGCATCCTCGTTGATCACGCTCACGTCGGCCATCAACGCGACAGCCAGACCTGCGCCCACAGCGACGCCGTTGATCGCCGACACGATCGGCGTGTCGCAATCGATCATGGTGCGCACGATGTCACCGGCTTCTTTCATCACTCGCATCGTCTGCGCGTAGTCACCGACCTGTTCGGCAATCCAGTCGAGGTCGCCCCCGGCGGAGAATGCCCGCCCGGCCCCGGTGACGACCACGGCTCGAACGCGGGTGTCATCGCCGATCGTGCGGAAGATCTGCGAGAGCTGCAGGTGCATCGCCGCGTCGGTCGCGTTCATCTTGTCCGGGTCGTCGAGGGTGATCTGCAAGACGCCGCCATCCACGCCATCGGGCCACTCGAATCGGAGCCGGTCAAACGGTGTGTAGAGGTCGTCGTTCGTTGCAGCTGGCATCGCTGCGAACCCTAGTCAGAGTGCTGTGTAGGTCTCGGAGTGACACGTGTTGCGAGTCGAAGTCGGCGACGCAGCCTGCCGCTGGAGCTGGCACGATGTGGCGGTGAAGTTGCGGATCTATTCGCCCGAGGCCACCGATGTTCGAGTAACGACCGATGCCGGTGAGGCTGGCCTGCTGCGCTCGGGCGACCATTGGATCGGCGAAGTCGAGGACGGCGTCGAGTACGGGCTCGTCGCGAGCGGCCCTGCCGGGACCAGATTCTCCGCTGACCGGACGCTTGTCGACCCGCTCGCAACGACCGTTCGCTTTCACGAAGAGCACGACCGCGACGCGGCGCGACCTGACGCCGGCCCGAACCACCGAATCGCCCCACGAGCGGTCGCCGTACCGTGGCCCGAAGCTCGGCCGCCTTCGCGGACGACTCGGCCGCTCGTCGTGTACGAAGCACACGTGCGAGGCATGACGCGTTTGCGGGATCGTCCGGATGCCGGGACCTATCAAGCGTTGATCGACGAGTTGCCGCGCCTCCGAACGCTTGGCGTGTCCGCCCTCGAGTTGCTCCCGGTGCATCAGTTCGACCCCGACGAAGTCAACTACTGGGGCTACATGGCGTTGATCTTCGGATCGGTGCACCGCCAGTACGCCGCCGGCGACGATGCCAATCGCGAACTCGCCGATCTGGTCGCCGCAGCCCACGAGCACGACATCGAGGTCTGGCTCGACGTGGTCTTCAACCACACGACCGAAGAAGACGAGTACGGCCCGACCTACAACTTCCGCGGTCTCGCGGATTCGCAGTGGTACGCCCTCGACCCCGACCACACCTACGTCAACGACGCAGGTTGCGGAAACATCGTCGACACCGACACCGCTGCTGTTCGTCGGCTCATCATCACTGCGCTCGACCGCTTTGCAGATCTCGGCGTCGACGGCTTTCGGTTCGATCTGGCGACGATCCTCGCTCGAAACCCGGACTTCGTTCGTTCGATTGGTGACTGGGCTGAGCGGCGCGATGTCCGACTGGTCGCCGAGGCGTGGGACGTCGTTCGCTACGAGGTCGGGCGAGCGTGGCCGGACCAGCGGTGGATGCAGTGGAACGACCGCTTCCGTGACGACGTCCGTGGGTTCCTGCGAGGCGAAGGCGGGCTCGTGCCCGCGATGATGCAACGTCTGCAGGGCAGCCCGGATCTGTTCGATGCGCCGTCGAAGTCGGTCAACTTCCTAACCGCGCACGACGGATTCACCATGTTCGACCTCGTGGCCTACGACCGAAAACACAACGACGCGAATGGCTGGGGAGGCCGCGACGGCACCGATGACAACCGGTCGTGGAACTCCGGATGGGAAGGCGAGGACGGCGCCCCCGAGGACGTGCAGACACTGCGTCGACGACAACTCCGCAATGCGTGGACACTGTTGTTGCTGAGCCACGGCACGCCGATGGCGGTCGCAGGCGACGAGTTCGCTCGAACTCAGCACGGGAACAACAACCCCTACAACCAAGACAACGAGACGACCTGGGTCGATTGGGCGCGGCGAGGCGACTGGATCGCACTCGAGCAGTTCGTGGAACGACTCACTGCGTTCCGCGCTGCGAACCCCGTGTTGGTCCAGTCCGACTGGTGGGGCGAGGACATCGAGTGGTTCGGTGTCTCGGGTGGCCCCGATTGCGAAAGCCACTCTCGCTCGCTTGCCTGGCATCTTCCGGGTCTCTACGTGATGGCGAACATGTGGTGGGAGCCGCTGGACTTCCAGGTGCAGGCGCCCGGTGCCTGGGTGAAACGAATCGACACGGCCGAGGAAACCGGCTTCATCCGCCCGGCCGCGTCAACACCAATCGTGACCGTCGGACCGCGCTCGATCATCGTCCTCGGCCTGCCCGACGACTGACCGCTGTGCGCGGTGCTCGCAGCGGAGGGCGTAACTTCGACGCATGGATCTCGGAATCGTTGGACGTCGCGCGGCTGTTGCTGCTGGATCATCAGGCCTCGGCCTCGGAGCGGCGAGGGCGTTGCTCGCCGAAGGTGCTTCGGTGGCGATCTGTGGTCGCGACGAAGATCGATTGACGCGCGCCGTCGACGCGCTGGGAGCTGACGTGGTTCCGATCGTCTGCGATGTTGGCTCGGCGGACGGCGGTGCAACATTCGTCGAACTCGCCACGCAGGCACTTGGTGGCCCGATCGACATCTTGGTTCCGAACGCCGGTGGCCCTCCGCCGGGAACGTTCGAGTCGACGGAGGTGGACGCCTACAGCGGAGCGCTCGACTTGAACCTGCTCTCGATCGTCGGGATGTGCAAGGCGGCCGTGCCGGGCATGCAAGCGCGCGGGTGGGGGAGGGTCGTGGCGATCACCTCGGTGTCGGTGCGTCAGCCGATCCCGAACATCATCTTGTCGAACACCGCTCGCGCCGGGGCAACCGCATTTCTCAAGACCTTGGCGCTCGAGGTCGCAGCCGACGGTGTCACCGTGAACACGGTGCAACCGGGCATGCATGACACACCGCGGCTCGACGGCCTGTTCACGCCTGAACAGAAAGAGCAAGTCCGGATGGGTGACCCCGACGACTTCGGCGCGATCGTGACGTTCCTGTGCGGAGAGCAGGCGGCGTTCGTGAACGGACTCCAACTCCACGTCGACGGGGGCTCCTACGGCGGACTGCTCTAGGCGAGCCCGAACGCTCGAATCGCCATGTCGATCTGGTGATCGAAGAGCGCATCTGCTGGCTCGAAAGCGTTCTTGAACGAGCCGAACAGTTCGAAGCTGACAAAGCCGAACAGTTGCGCCCAGAGCTCAACGCCGAGCACGAGGACGTCGAGGTCGGCGTCGACCCCTGCCAGCACGTTCGCAGCGGTGAGTTGTTCGACCAGCGTGTTGTTCAGCGGGCCGGGTGTGCGGAGTACGAGGCCGTCGGCTGGGACATCGGCAGCGAGGTCGATCAGGACACGAGCGACTCGTAGTGCCGATGCGATCGTGTCGTCTGGTGCGGCGTATCCGATCACGGGCGATCCGTAGATGAGCGCGAACTCGTGGGGGTTTGCACGAGCCCAGTCCCGCACGGCGTGGCAGATCGACCCGAAACGTTGGCCCAGGTCATCACGATCGACAGCGGCCGCTGCGAGCTCGACCGATTCGCCGAGCTCGTCGTAGGCCTCGATGATGAGCTGCGTCAGGAGAGCATCTCGGCTCGGGAAGTAGCGATACAACGCGCTCGACGCCAATCCGAGCTCGCGCGCGATGGCTCGTACGGACAGCTGAGCGGCTCCTGACTCGGCGAGATGCGATCGGGCGATGCGGCTGACGTCGGCAAGGAGCTCGGCTCGCGCTCGCGCCCGGATGCCCTGCGGAGCGTTGCCAGGCGAGTCGGTGTCGACCATCTGCTCAGTCTGGTCGATTCGCGGACATCAGCGGTGGATTCGAGAACACATGTCACAAACGAGAGCACTGCTCTTGCATTTCGACTTCGACACCTCCATACTGATGGAAGCGAGAGCACTGCTCTCGTTTCCATCTCGACAATCAGGAGAAGCCGATGAACCAGCACCACACGAAGCACGACACCACCAACGATGGTCCCAGCCCTCGCTCCCGGACCGATCACACGCCGACCGAGTCTCGAGTCCACGTCGTCGTCGGCGCCGGCGCCGTCGGTTCGGGAACGGCACTCCGCCTCGCCGATGCAGGACACCAGGTTCGCCTCGTGACTCGTTCTGGGTCAGGTCCCGAGCACCTGCGCATCGAGCGGATCGTGGCCGATGCGTCCAACGCTCGTCAGATGAGCGAGGTTGCGGCGGGTGCTCACGCGATCTTCAACTGCGCCAACCCGAGGTACTCGAGTTGGGCAACCGATTGGCCGCCGATGCAGACGGCGCTGATCGCCGCTGCGGAAGCATCCGGTGCTCGCTTGATCACCATGGCGAACCTCTATGCGTATGGCCGCGGCACCTCGCCGATGGAAGCGACCGATGCGTACGACCCGCCCTCGAAGAAGGGCGAGATTCGTGCCGCAATGTGGGATCAGGCCCTCGGCGCACACCGAGCCGGTCGTATTCGAACCGCCGAAGTGCGAGCGTCGGACTTCTTCGGACCTGGCATCGGCGACCAGGGTCACCTCGGGGACCGGTTCGTTCCACGTCTGCTCGCTGGCAAGGCAGCGTCCATCGTTGGTTCCCCCGACGAGATCCACAGCTGGTCCTACATCGGCGACGTCTGTGACACGCTCGTGGCTGTCGGCAACGATGATCGTTCGCTCGGCCGCGCGTGGCACGTCCCGACGCTCGAGCCCGTGACGGTCACGCAGATGGCGAACGCGATCTGCGACCGAGCCGGAATCGGCCGTCAGAAGGTGAAGCAGATCCCGCGGTTCGCGCTGCACCTTGCTGGCATCTTCTCGTCGGACATTCGGGGAGTTCGCGAAGTGCTGTATCAGCACGACTACCCGTTCGTCATGGGGTCAGCGGACACCACCGAGATCCTCGGCCTGCAGGCGACCCCGCTCGCCGAGCAAATCGACGCCACGATTGCGTCGTATCGCAACCCTCAGCTCGTTGCGACGCGCTCGTCCTCGGTGCTGTCGGGCTGACCTGCATCCGTGTTCGAATCGAGGTGCTCGCCGCCGTCAAGGCTCGAATCATCGACGTTCACGTCCTCCGGCTCGGCCGTTGCCCATCGAGCCTCGATCCGGTTCCACGCGAAGAATGCGATCCCGACAGTGGCCCACCCGGCGAGTGCATCGGCGAAGTAGTGCTCGCCGAAGTACATCAGGGCAACGGCCATGATGAGGGGGTAGGACAGGAGCGCGATGCGGGCCCAGACGGGCCGGATGCGGGGCCAGAAGAACACCACCACGAAGAGGGCATAGGCGGAGTGCAACGACGGCATCGCCGCGACTTCGTTCGCCCAATCCCTCCCGGTGTCCCACGCCTCAACGAAGCTTTCGAGCCCGAGGTGTCGCCAACCGTTGCCGGTCGGTCGGCGAATCGGCTCCAACGCACTGAACTGGAACTCCGGTTTGTCGCTTCCGCCCGCTGCCATCCATGGGGGAGCGGTGGGGAGGAGCACGAACATCGTGCATGCGATGAAGATGACCGTCGCGAATCGCCGCATGTACCGGACCCACTCGTCACGGTTGCGCCACCAGAGGATGCCGAGCACCACCGGCGGCACGATGAAGTGGGAGTAGTACACGCACGAGGCAATGACGTCGTACCAGCGAACGGTGCCAGCCGGCGCCAAGAATCGCTCCTGGAGCACCACCGGGCCGTCGTTGCCGAAGAAGAGGAATCGGTCGATGTTGCGGACCGACTCGACCTGGATCGGCATGCCGAGGCCGTCCGCGATGCCGCGAGATTCGTCGTACGCCAACCACATCCCCACGAACAAGCCGAGGTCGATCGCGGTGCGGCGCCATTCCCGCCACGGCTTGCCGACACTTGCGATGCACAAGAAGATCGCGAACGACCACAGGACCGAAATGCGGTCGATGATGATGCCGTTGAACCAGAACCACGCGACGTATCCGAGCGCGTACAGCCCGATGAACATCCGGCGGATGTACACCCATTCGACGCCGAGCACGCGGAACAGCCCGCTGAATCCGCCGACCAGCAGGGCCAACGCAATCGAGTACCAGAGGACGCGCCAGAGTCCGCTTGTAGCAATCCCCAGCAACATCGCCGTGACGCTACTCGCGCGCCAGGACCGGTTGACTTCGCGCTGGCAATGGGCCGCGTGAAGCGCGGCGAACGGTCAGGAGCTGGAGGCTTCGAGCGCGCGCTTGGTGAGGATGCGAGCGAGATGCTCGCGGTACTCGATGCTTGCGTTGAGGTCTGCGGTCGGGTCGCAGCCCTCCGTCGCCAGCGCAGCGGCGTCTTCGATCGAGGCTCCGCCCGAGAGTGCGGACGACACGCCTGACGCGAGCACCGGCACCGAAGACATGTTCACCAGTCCGATTCCGGAGTCACCGTTGCGACGCCACGCAGCGACACCGACGATCGCCCAGTCCTGAGCGCGCCGGTTGAACTTCTGAAAGGACCAGCCTGCGCCCTGCATCTTCGGCACACGGATCTCCGTCAGCATCTCATCCGCCGCGAGGTCCGTCGTGAGGAAGCCCTTGTAGAAGTCGCCAGCAGCGATCTCACGGGTTCCGTTCGGGCCCTGTGCGACGTAGGTCGCACCCAGCGCCAGCGTCGTGGCGGGAAGGTCCGACGCCGAGTCGCTGTGGGCGATCGACCCGCCGATCGTGCCACGGTGACGGACCTGCGGGTCGCCGACGTGGCTCGCTGCGTGGGCCAGCAACGGAGCGTGCTCCGCGAGTACGGGCGAGTTCTCCACGTCCATGTGTCGTGTCATCGCACCGATCGCGATCACGTCGCCGTCCTCGCGGATGTACGACAGGTCGGTGAGTCGACCGATGTCGATCAGCACCGTCGGCTGCGCAAGGCGCAGCTTCATCAAAGGCAGGAGGCTGTGGCCGCCCGCGAGGAACTTGGACTCGTCACCGTGCTGACCGATGAGGCTGATGGCCTCTTCGGCGGACTCGGCGCGGACGTAGTCGAATGCTGCGGGGATCACTGGTGGTTCTCCTGGGGAAGGTTGATCGTGCGGACTGAAACGTAGACCATCGGGTGGTCGTGCTGAGAAGTGGGCATCAGGCTTGCGCCTCCTGGATCGCCGTCCAGACCTTGAGCGGGCTGGCGGGCATCTGAATGTCCTGAACGCCGAGACCCGAGAGCGCGTCGACAACTGCATTCATGATGCACGGTGCAGCGCCGATCGTGCCGGCCTCGCCGACACCCTTGACGCCGAGCGGATTGGTCGGCGACGGGGTGATGCTCTCACCGGTCGTGATGGACGGAACGTCGCTCGCCGCTGGCACGAGGTACTCGGCGAGGCTCGACGACTGGAGGTTGCCATCGCTGTCGTAGGCGGCTTCTTCGTACAGCGCTTGAGCGAGCCCTTGCACCACGCCACCATGTACCTGACCGTCGACGATGAGCGGATTGACCTTGTTGCCACAGTCGTCGACGGCGACGTACTCGAGCACATCGGTCTCGCCGGTCTCGACGTCGATCTCCACCACACACATGTGTGTGCCGAAGGGCCACGAGAAGTTCGGCGGGTCGTAGGTGACCTGCACTTCGAGGTTTGGTTCGAGATCGTCGGGAAGGTCATGCGCGGTGAAGGCCTCGAAGGCGATCGCTGCGAGTGGCATCTCCTTGTCGGGTGAACCCTTCACGGTGAACATGCCACCGGCGAATTCGAGGTCCTCTTCGTTCGCTTCCATCTGGTGGGCGGCGATCTTGCGGGCCTTCTCGATGACCTTGTCGCATGCCATCCCGATCGCGACGCCGCCGACCGGCAGCGAACGAGACCCATACGTGTCGAGCCCGAGCGGGGCGATTGCCGTGTCGGAGTGCAGCACGTCGACGTCGGCTGGGTCGACGCCGAACTTGTCGGCGGCGATCATCGACCATGCAGTCTCGTGGCCCTGACCGTGCGGGGCGGTGCCCGTGACGACCTGAATCTTGGAGGTCGGCAGAACTCGCACCGTTGCGGACTCCCATCCACCGGCTGAGTAGTTCAGCGAAGCGAGCACTCGGGACGGTGCAAGGCCGCACATCTCGAAGTACGTCGAGACCCCGATGCCCAATCGCTTCTTCGCATCCGGCGTGTTCTGCGCAGCCTGCTTGGCACGCAGGTCGGCGTAGCCGAGGATGTTCTCGGCGACGGTCGCCGCTTTGTCGTGGTCGCCAGAGTCGTAGGTGAGACCGGTGTAGGCCTCGTACGGGAACGCTTCTTTCGGGATGAAGTTGCGGCGACGGAGCTCGAGCGGGTCGATGTCCATCTTGCGAGCGAGCGCATCCATCGCATGCTCGATCGCATAGGTGGCCTCGGGGCGGCCGGCACCTCGATAGGCGTCGGTCGGCGTCATGGTGGTGAACACCGAGGTGCACGAGAAGTCGAACGCCTTGGGGATCTCGTACACGCCGCCGTACAGAAAGGCGCCGAGCAGCGGCACGCCTGGCGTGACGAGCTGGAGGTAGGCGCCCATGTCGCCGATCAGGCGGACGCGCATGCCGGTGATCTTGCCCTGCTCGTCGGCAGCGAGCTCGATGTCTTGGATCTGTGCCCGGCCGTGAATCGTCGCTTGAGTGTTCTCGCCGCGCTCCTCGTTCCAGCGAACCGGGACCTTGAGGGTCTGCGCCAGTTGCACGCACAGCAGTTCTTCGGCATACACGTTGAGCTTCGAACCGAAGCCGCCACCGACAGCTGGGCACACGACGCGCATCTGCTGTTCGGGGATGCCGAGCGTGAGCGCGGTCATCACCTTCAGGATGTGTGGCACCTGCGTCGAGGAATACAGGGTCATGTCGCCGCCGAACGGCTGAGGCATCGCCACGACCGCTCGAGGCTCCATCGCCATCGGGATCAGGCGCTGTTGGACGTAGCGCTCCTTCACGACGTATGCGGACTCGTCCATCGCCTTCTGGCAGTCGCCCTCGGTCTCTTCGATGACGAGTGGCCACGTGTAGCTGGCGTTGGTGCCGAGTTCGTCGTGGATGACGACGTTGTCGCTGAGTGCGTCTTCCAAGTCGATGACCGCGGGAAGCGGTTCGTACTCGACGTCGATTGCCTCGATGGCGTCACGAGCTGCAGCATCCGAAGTGGCGAGCACGCACGCCACGCCGTCACCGACGTACGTGGCCTTGCTCACGGCCAGCGGGTAGTGCGCCGGATTCTTCATGTCGTCGGTGACCGGCCACGCGCATGGCATCGGTGCCGCCCACGAGTCGGCGAGATCGGCGCCGCTGTAGGCGTGCAACACGCCGGGCATCGCCAGAGCGCCGGAGACGTCGACCGACAGGATCTTCGCGTGGGCATACGGACTTCGCAGTACGGCCAAGTGCAATGCCCCTGGCACCTTCATGTCGTTGGTGAACACCGCCTCGCCGGTGAGCAGCGCCGGGTCTTCTTTGCGGAGCATCCGCTGGCCGAGCACGCCGTTGCCGGCGGCGATCGACTCGGTGCTCGCTTCCATGTCATCGATGACAGTCATTGCATGAACCCCCAGTTCATGTCAGTGGCATCGGTTCCCCCGAACTCGGTGCCAGGTTCTCGTGGATTGTCGTGCGTGAGCGTCAGGCGTTCGCCGCAGCGAGGACCGACTTGACGATGTTGTGGTAGCCCGTGCAGCGGCACAGGTTGCCTTCGAGTCCGATGCGGACCTCTTCTTCGGTCGGGTTCGCGTTCTCGTCCAGCAGGCTCGTTGCTGCCATGACCATGCCGGGCGTGCAGTACCCGCACTGAAGGCCGTGGTTCTCCATGAACGCCTGCTGCATGGGGTGCAGGGTGCCGTCCTCGGCAGCCATGCCTTCGATCGTGCGCACCTCCAGGCCGTCGGCCTGGGCTGCGAGCAGCGTGCAGCTCTTGACCGCTTCACCTTCGAGGTGGATCGAGCAAGCTCCGCACGACGAGGTGTCGCAACCGATGTTGGTGCCCGTCAGGCCGGCATGCTCACGGATGTAGTGGACGAGGAGCGTGCGCGGCTCGACGTCGTATGTGTGTTCCTGGCCGTTGATGGTGACCGTGACGTCCATGAGACCCCCAAGGTGTCGAAGTGGTGTTGAGTTCGTGAAAGTAGCGCGCTGCGGACCGGTGGTTGTGACGCGCGTCTCCATCATGCCTCATCCGGTCTCGGAGAACGAACGGGAGCACCGGATCCCGACCTGGATCAGTGGTCAGAGATGCTTGGTCGCCTCGCGGATCGAGAGGCTCGAGAGTTCGGCGCGATGGTCCTCGACGAAGTGGCGCACCGTGTTCGGAGCGGTTCGGGCGTACTGGCGCAGTGCCCAGCCGATCGCCTTTCGGATGAAGAAGTCGGGGTGACCCGCCTGAAGTCGGCAGTAGCGAAGGAGTCGGGCGACATCGGTCTGTTCCTTGAATCGGAGCTGATGGATGATCGCCACTCGGGCAACCCACATGTCCTCCGACGTGATCCACTCATCCATCGCATCGGCGACCTGGGGATGGTTCAACACCATCTGACCGATCGTCGGCGAGGCGAGTGCATCGACGGTGTCCCACCAGGCATCGGTGGTCACGAACCTGTGCATCGTGTCGAGATCGCTCGGTCGAAGACGTGCGGCGTTTCGGGCGAGGAGGTCGCTCGCAACGTGATGAAACTCTCGTTCGGGTTGCCCTCGGAGATCGGTTGCGATGGTCAGCACTTCGTCGATGTCGCGGCTGCGTGAGCTGCTGATCAGTTGCTTCGAGCAGGCGCGCCTCGCGGGAGTCTTCACGCCGAGGAAGGGGGCCCGGTGCTTCATGTATGCCTCCATCGGCGCCACGTCCTCCGGGACCGCAGCGCTCGCAAGCTGCGTGCGAAGTCGCTGGACCTCGACGTGGGTGCTCACGCAACGACGTCGGGGATGGGCCGTGGTGGCATGAAGTCCACGGTCAGTACCAGTTCGCGGAGCCGGTCGGCGGCGCCGTGTGTGGAGCGCAGGCACTGGCGGAGACGGCGAGAGGTCCGAGGGCGTCGGTAGCGAGGTCGGATCTGGATGCCGCAGCGTTCGTTGCCGTAGCGATAGATCGCCACCGTGACACGGAGTCGTCGCATGCCATTGCCGTACAGGGTGCCGTCGGCGACCTGCGGTTGCCCGAGTTCCTTGCGCGCCACTCGGAGCGGCTCGAGTGAGAGCCGACCCGCCGTTCGTCCAATGCCCCACTCGACGTCGGGGTTGCGTCCGATCACGCCAGCGGCGTCGGTCACCGACGTGGTCGCGATCCGGCTCGTCTCCAACGGGCTACGACCGTGGAGCTGGAGAAACGTCGGGTTGGTGAGCACGGCGGTGATCCGGTTGATGCGCCGAACGATGATCGGTGAGATGGCTGGACCTTGGTGGTGGCGAAGCCATGTCGGTGTCACCGCCGCCGACGGTGCGGTCTCCCAAACGATTCCGGACGGATCGGGGAGCGACGCGCTCGCTTCGTCGAACGCGGGAACGCCTGGCTCGCCGATCACTTCCACGGTTCCATGGTGGACCTGTTGGCTGCTGACTGCAAGGCGGGCGCCCGGCGTGTCAGCGAATTCGACTCGAGAGCGGACTCGCGCCGCACGACTCGCGTACGACAAGGCTGCCCTGTACGAACTCCGAGCTTGCGGCCTCGCCGTTGATCTGTTGGGTCAACTTGTCGACGAGGAGCGGGACGCCGTCTCGCAGTCCGGGGTCGAGCGTCGTGAGGCGAGGCTGTGCGTACTCACCGATGCCGATGTTGTCGAAGCCGACGACTGCGATGTCGTCGGGAACGGATCGGCCGAGATCGATCAGCTCGCGTTGCACGGTGAGTGCCATCGCGTCGCTGAACGCGACGAATACCGCGTCGAGGTCGGGCGCTCGACTCAGGATCTGGTTGATGGCATCGGGGCCCGCTCGGTCGCGGCGAATGGTGACGCACACGAGGTCATCGTCGTAGGCGATGCCGGCACCCTCGAGTGCCTCGCGATATCCGACGGATCGCAGTCGCCCCTCGGTCGCGTCGGAGTCGATGTCGTCCACGATGAGCCCGATCCGTCGGCGACCGAGGTTGATCAAGTGCTCGACGCCGTTGCGGGCGAGCTGAACGTTGTCGGGTCCGACCGCGCAGTAGCCGGTCGCCAGGGTCGGGGGGACCCACACGGCGATGGGGACGCCGGCTTCCGCCAGCTGCTGAATCTCGCTTCGTCGGTCGCCGTGGTTCAACAGTACGTAGCCGTCGACCAGCCGGGATCGGTGCAGCGTCGGATCGATCGATGCTGACTGCGCGACCAGCATGTCGAGCCCGGCGGCGTGGAGCGCGGTGCCGAGCACCGAGACGAACTCCAGCACGAACGGGTCGGCCAACGCGCCGCCGGGTACTCGTTCGCCGAACGGAACGTGGACGGCGATGATCCCGCTGCGCTGTGACCGCAGACCCTGGGCCTGGCGATGCATCACGTAGCCGATCTCGAGGGCCTCGCGGCGAACGTGGGCTTTGGTCTCTTCGGTCACCGATGGATCGTCTTGGAGCGCCCGCGAGACGGTCGCAGTGGAGACACCGGCTCGCCGAGCGAGGTCCTTCATGGTGACGGGCCTGGCCCGGGAGCTGTTTCGTTGTGCCATGGGAGACCTCTGCGACACAGTAGATGAGCCGGTCGCGGGCGGGGTGGTGAGCATGTCTGGTTGACAGATCGATCGCGCCTCCGTAGTGTAATCGATTACATCCGGTGACTGGAGCTTGCCGTTCAGGCTCCTGTGTATGTAATCGATTACATCAACGTCAGTGGTCACCGACGACACAAAGGGGAAGTGCACTATGGGGGACAACCAACAGCGGAGACGACCGGTTCGCACGGTCGGGACACTCAGCGTCGCGACGGCACTGGTGCTTGCAGCTTGCGGCGGAAGCGATTCATCAGACGGCGATGCCGGCGACGAGCCGATCGAGTCGTCCGAGCCGCAAACGACCGATGCAGGCGACGGAGCCGCGTCGAGCAGCTTGCTCGACGGGGAGATCCCGTGCGAGCAGCAGTACGCCGGCGAAAGCGTGAGCATCTTCTCTCCGGGCCGTGACAGCGGTGACGATCCACTCGTTGCCGACTTCGTCGGCGCCTACCAACCGCTTGTCGACTGCACCGGTATCGAGATCGTCTGGGAAGGTACCGACCAATTCGAGACGGAGCTGAACATTCGTCTCGAGGGCGGCGACGCCCCGGACGTGATCGACTATCCGCAGCCCGGGCTTCTCGCAGACCACGCACGCCAAGGCTTCCTGCAACCGCTGCCCGACGACGTTGCGGTCCACGTGACCACCGACTTCATCGCCGGGTGGGACACCTACGGCACGGTCGATGATGTGATCTACGGCATTCCGGGCCGATCGGGTGTCAAGTCGATCGTCTGGTACAGCCCCGCCGCCTTCACAGCCGGTGGATACGAGATCCCCGAGACGTTCGACGACTTGGTGGCCCTCTCGGACCAGATGGCTGCTGACGGCGGTCCGAACGCGTGGTGTGCGGGTATCGAGTCCGGCGTCGCGACCGGGTGGGTCGTCACCGACTGGATCGAAGACTTCATGCTCCGCTTGCACGGCGAAGATGTCTACGACCAGTGGGTCGCCCACGAGATCGCGTTCAACGACCCCCGAGTGCTGGAAGTCGTCGACGCCGTCGGAGCGTTCTTGAAGAACCCCGACTACATCGGCAGCGAAAACGACGTGAAGGCAATCGCCACCACCAAGTTCCAGGACGGCGGAATCCCGGTCTCGACCGGTGACTGCTACATGCACCGTCAGGCAAGCTTCTACTCGTCGCAGTGGCCCGAAGGCATCGAGGTCGGGGCTGACGGAGACGTCAACTTCTTCTACCTTCCGAGCCCCGCAGGCGGACCGAACTATCTGCTTGGCGCTGGTGACGTCTACGCAGCTGGCACCGACCGGCCCGCTTCCTTCGACGTCGTTCGCTACACCGGCTCGGTGGAGTACCAGTCGGAGATTCTCGCCGTGCGCGGGGAACTGTCGCCTCACCTCGATCTCGACATCGAGGCAATCGAGGATCCGGTCGCCCGCCAGCTGTCCGAACTGCAACTCAGCGCTGACGTGTTCCGTTTCGACGGCTCCGACCTCATGCCCGGGGCTGTAGGTGCCGGTTCCTTCTGGACCGAAGCGACCGCGTGGATCGTCGGCGGATCGACCGAGGACTTCGTCAACAACGTGGAATCGGGCTGGCCCGCCTGATCTCGGTTCGTGCCGGGCGACGGGTCCTTCACCGCGCGCCCGGCACGAGTTGTTCGTTCCGACTGCTCATCAAGGATCGCCATGCTCGAGGTCATCAAAGCGATCGTCATCGTGGCGTTCGCACTGGCTCTACTCATCGCCACCCTGGCAGTGCTGTACTTCGTCGCGGGCAAGTTGCCCAAGCGATGGCAAGAAGGCGCGAGATCGTGGGTGTTCATTCTTCCCGCACTTTTCGCGGTGACGATCGGACTCGTCATCCCAGCGGCGCGCACCGTCTATCTCAGCGTGTTCGATGACAACGGCGTCGGATTCGTCGGCCTCGACAACTACCTCGAGATCTTCTCGACCCGCGGCACGAGATTGACCGTGATCAACAGCTTCGCGTGGGTCGGCGTCGGCACGACCGCGACATTGATCGTCGGACTGACCGTCGCCCGTTTCGCCGATGGCATGCGGGCGGAGAAGGCCGCAAAGTCGGCCATCTTTCTCCCGGGTGCGATCTCGCTCGTCGGAACCGGCCTCATCTGGGGGTTCGTCTACGCGGGGCCGCCCTTCGAGGTCGGGTTACTCAACCGAGTCACCGGGAACACCCCGACGTTGCCGGACACCGTCGGCGGTAGCGGCGACCGGCTCTGGCTCGTCGAACGGGGGTTCGCGGGCTTGGAGCCGCCGGCTACCGCTCCAGGATTCAACACGTTCTTGCTGATCATCATTTTCGTCTGGGCCTCGACCGGCTTTGCGACGGTGATCCTCTCCGCAGCGATCAAGGGCGTGCCGGACTCGTTGCTCGAGGCGGCCAGAGTCGATGGGGCCACGGAGCGGCAGACCTTCTACCTCGTGACCATGCCCTACATCCGTTCCACGGTGGTGACCGTGGCGACCATCACCACGATCAACGGGCTCAAGGCGTTCGACATCGTCGCCGCCACGACCGGCGGGCGTTTCGGAACGAGCACGATCGCGAACGAGTTCTACGTCACTCGATTCGTTCAGGGGCGCACCGGGCTCGGATCAGCGCTGGCGGTGCTGATCTTCGTGTTGGTGATCCCCGTGGTCCTCCTCAACCGAGATGCGCAACGACGAGCAGAAGAGATGACCTCATGATCGGTGTGCTCGCCAAGCGGTTCGCTCGCAATCGTGCGTCCTCCGGCACGATCGGACACCAGGCTTCGGTGTCGCTGACGTCCCGGCCCGGGCGATTGCTGATCTACCTCCTCATGGTGGTCTGGACGATCCCGACCTTCGGTATTGCGGTGTCGTCGATCCGACCTGAGAACGACGTGAAGACCACGGGCTGGTGGACGTGGTTCACGAACCCGTCGTTCACGCTCGAGAACTACCGAAGCGTGCTGTCCTCCGCACCGGGAGACGACAACATGGGCAAGTTCTTGCTGAACTCGCTCCGCATCACCATCCCGTCGGTGATGCTCTCGGTCGGACTGGGCCTCCTCGCTGCGTACGCGTTCTCCTGGATGGTCTTCAAGGGGCGGGACTGGCTGTTCGTCGGCATCATCGGCCTGTTGATGGTCCCGCTCCAGATGGCGTTCGTCCCGCTCCTCCAGCTGTTCACCGGCGGCGCCCACATCGGCACCGTCACGATCTTCCCCGACCTCGACATCGGCGGCACGGTCGTTGGGGTGTGGATCGCTCACACGTGCTTCGGGCTGCCCTTCTGCATCTTCATCTTGAAGAATTTCGTGTCGGCCCTCCCGAAAGACATCATCGAAGCCGCACGTGTCGACGGTGCGGGACACGGAACGATCTTCGTCCGGATGATCGTGCCGCTCTCTGTTCCGGCGCTCGCGTCGCTCGGCATCTTCCAGTTCATGTGGATCTACAACGACTACCTGATCGCCTTGATCTACTCCGGACGTGACAACGCGCCCATCGTCGCAAAGCTGCGCGACGTCACTGGGACACGCGGCCAGGACTACCACCTCCTCACTGCGTCGGGGATGATCTCGATGCTGCTCCCCGTCGGTGTCTTCTTTGCCCTGCAGAAGTACTTCGTCCGCGGCCTCCTGGCCGGAGCGGTGAAAGGCTGAGTCCGTTGACCGTTCCGACACCGCCGCCCCCATCGAGAGAACGAGCATGAACCCACATCACGCGTCCCCGTCCGTCGATCCTGGCTCCGGCGATGCCGAGTGGTGGCGAGACGCAGTCGTCTACCAGATCTACATCCGCTCGTTTGCCGACGCCGATGGCGACGGGACCGGCGACATCAACGGAGCGAGACATCGGCTCCGGTACCTCGCGGACCTCGGCGTCGATGCGATCTGGGTCAACCCGTGGTACGTCTCGCCGCTCAAAGATGGCGGCTACGACGTGGCCGACTATCGCGCCATCGACGACCGCTACGGCACGATCGACGACGCCCAAGCCTTCATCGACGAGGCGAAGGAACTCGGCATCCGGGTGATCGTCGACCTCGTTCCGAATCACTGCTCGGCCGAGCACCCGTGGTTCCAACAGGCACTCGCATCGGCTCCCGGATCTCCTGCTCGCGACCGCTTTCACTTCGAACCGGGACGTGGAACCAACGGTGAGCTCCCGCCGAATGATTGGATCTCCGTTTTCGGTGGGCCCGCTTGGCAGCGAGTCGAGGACGGCGAGTGGTACCTCCACATCTTCGATCCGGGTCAACCGGATCTCAACTGGGAGTCCCGAGACGTTCGCGCAGAGTTC
>CALIOL010000129.1 GCA_938044705.1 uncultured Ilumatobacter sp.
GGGGTGCGCGCGACGCCGACGCCTGATGGCGTGCCGGTGAAGAGCACGTCGCCGGGCAGGAGCACGAGCACCGACGAGAGTTCTGCGACGAGCGCCGGGATGTCGAAGATCAGGTCCGCTGTGCGTCCGCTCTGCACCGTCTCGCCGTCAACCGAACAGCCGAGGGCGATGTCGTCCGGGTTGGTGAACTCGTCGGGTGTGACCAGGTACGGCCCCATCGGTCCGAAGCCTCGGCGGGACTTGCCGAGCGAGAACTGGGCTCCCGCTGCCCGTTGCAACGTGCGGTCGGTGATGTCCTGGCCGATGGTCAGCCCGGCGATGTGCGTCCACGCATCCCCAGCGGCCACCCGGTCGGCTCGTCGTGCGATCACCGCGACGAGCTCGACTTCCCAGTCCACGGTGTCGCCGACGATCTCGATGTCGTCGAACGGCCCGGAGAGCGACGACGGGTACTTCGTGAACGTGGCGGGGACCTCCGGAGCCTGCCGGCCGGTTTCGTCGGCGTGCGCCTGGTAGTTCAGGCCGATCGCGAACACCTGGCGTGGGCGGGGCACGGGGTTGCCGAGTCGGGCCTCGTCGATGGGGTCGGTCGCCTGTTCGACGGTTGCGGCGAACTCGACGAATTCATCCCAACGCTCGTAGAGACTCATCGGGTCCGGACCGAATCGGCCGTCCGATGCGCTGGCGATGTCGCAGGCGTGATCGCCGAGCACGAGCGAGGCCCGTCCAGCGATGTTGGCGATCTTCATGAGCTGAGCCCTTCGATTCCTGTGTCCACGTCGCTCTGTCCGACAGAGCACCGACGGCCTGATGCCGGATCCAAAATGTAGTCGTGGCCGAAACCACCCGCTCCGTTCGGACACACCTAGGGTCCCAGGATGGACGTGAAACCACTCGACCTGGAAGCAGCACTGGCGTTCGCCGCGGACGTTCGTTGTGGCACGTTGATCACCCTGCGGCGCGACGGCCGGCCGCAGTCGTCGGACGTGCATCATGCGGTGGATGGCGACACCATCGTCTTCTCCGTGTTGCCCGACCGTGCCAAGGTGTACAACGTCGAACGAGACTCGCGTGTCGTCTACCACCTTTCGCACGAGGGCAGCTATCTGAGTTTCGACGGCACGGCGGCCGTGAGTCCGGTTGCCACCGAGACACACGGTCCGGCGATGGACACCTTGATCGGGGCGTTCCGCGCCGTCGCTGGCAAGGAACATCCCGACTGGGACGAGTTCCGCGACGCGATGGTGCGTGAGCGACGTCGGGTCATCACCGTCACCCCGACGAGCGTGATCGGGCTCATTCGGCCGGTCTGGCGGTGAGCCGTGAGCGCCACGGTCGCGCGAAACTGTCGGCGTGACCTCATCTCCGTTCACGAAACGCTCGCGCCCAGCAGGGCTGGTCCTCACGCCGGGCGCAAGCGCTGATCGTGAACATCACACGCTCGTCGCCATCGACGAAGCACTCAGCGACGTTCCGGTTCTCCGTCTGACCCTCGGGACGAACCGGGTGCCGAGTGCGGTGAAGAAGATCGTTGCTGCGGGGGAGGAGTTCGCCGCTGAACTCGGCGTGCCCATCGATCGGCTCGCGTTCGGCGGGCGGAGCTTCGGTGGTCGGTCGTGTTCGGTTGCGGTTGCCGAAGGCATGCCCGCGGCAGCGCTGGTGCTGCTGTCGTATCCGCTGCATCCGCCGAGCAAGCCCGACAACCTCCGCGTGGAGCACTTCCCCGCCATCGCGGTACCGACGCTGTTCGTGTCGGGCCGCAAGGACCCGTTCGGCACCGCCGACGAATTCGACCAGCACGTTGCTTCGATCGCGGGACCGACGGTCTTCGAGTGGGTCGATGGGAATCACTCACCGAAGAACGACCAACCCGTGGTCGACCACGTGCAGGAGTTTCTCGGCCGGTGAGCTGCGCCCGCACTCTGTTGCCTTCTCGAGTCGCGCGAATCGCAGCGTCGTTGGCGTTTCTCGTCAGCGTCGTGACGGTCGGTGCGGTGACCCAGGCTCGGGACGGAACCGATGTCGACGGCGGGGGAAGTGTCGCGTCGACGATGGTCGCCGATGGGACGTTGAAGGTCTCGGTGCCGGGAGCCGAAGGCGGCAAGACCGTCATCGGGCAGCTCACCGTTGCCCGAGCGACCGACAACGGGTTCGTCACGGCGTACCCGTGTGCTGACGGTCTTCCACGTGACGCCACGGGCGCCATCGATCGCTCGGATCTCAACTACGACGGGCGAACCTCGCCGGTCTGGTCGAACCGCTTGATCGTCGAAGCCGACAACGCCGGCGAGGTGTGCTTTCTCCCGTCGACCGATGTCGAGATGGTCATCGACATCAACGCGGTGTCGTTCGATACCGGAATCAGCTCATTCGAGAACCGCCGCACCGACACGCGGTCCGGGGACCCGGTGGACGCCGGCGAGGAACTGCGGATCAACGTCGCCGAAGCGATCGGCGGCCGGACGGTGATCGGCCAGCTGACGGTCACTGGCGCGTCGGGCCGCGGCTACGCCACCGCCTACCCGTGCGAAGACGGCATCCCTGTCGACGAGTCGGGCGAGCCAACTCGGTCCGACGTCAACTTCGACGCGCAGGTCTCTCCGGCACGTTCCAATCGGCTGATCGTCGCAGCAGACGACGCTGGCGACATCTGCGTCACTCCGAGCGAACGAGTCCACCTCGTCGTCGACCTCAACGGCGTTGGTGACGCCGGAATCGACGCCACGGTCAATCGACGAAGTGATACTCGCAGTGCAGCGGTGGTCGGTGCCGGGGGAGTGTTGCGCGTCAACGTCCCCGACGCAGCCGACTCGAAGACCGTGCTCGGCCAAGTCACTGCCGCTCGCTCGACCGAGCGTGGATTCATCACGGCCTTCCCGTGCGACGAGGGAGTGCCCGTTGACGAGACCGGGGACGTCGATCGATCCGACGTGAACATCAACGGTGTGGTCGCGCCGGTGTGGTCCAACCGCTTGATCGTGGAGGCCGACGACGACGGTGATGTCTGCTTCTACACATCCAGTGCGACGCATCTCGTCGTCGATGTGAATGGTGTCGCTGATGGCGGGATCACGTCGTTCCGCAGTATCCGGATCGACACGCGGTTGGATGCTCAGCCGAGCGTGACCGACCTGCCGACCGACGCTGCGGGGACACCGCAATGGCCCGAGTACTTTCCGCTGCCGCCCGTCGACGGGGTCGCCGCGCTCACCGGACTCGCCGCAGGTCCTGACGTGACCGCTCGACCGGTCGTCGCATACAAGGTCGACAACTTCCGCTTGGCTCGACCGCATGCCGGTCTACTCGAGGCCGATGTGGTGATCGAGGTGAACACCGAATACGTGTCGCGGTTCATCGCGCTCTTCCATTCGCAGACTCCGGCCCGAGTCGGGCCGGTGCGTTCGGCGCGGACCACAGACATCGATCTTCTCGCCGGCCTGAACCGGCCGATCTTCGGGTACTCGGGTGCGAACCCCGGGGTGAATCGTTGGTTGGAGTCGGCGGCTCGGTCAGGTGTCGTCGTGGACCGAGGTGCACAAGCCAACGGGTGTTACGCACGCGATGAAGATCGGCCGGGCCCGCACAACTTGTTTGCGGACCCGGCGTGCATGCTCGGGGAAGTCACGTGGGCGGGGCCAGCGCAAACGATGTGGGAGATCGACGCGAACTGGCAGCCGGATGCGGCGTCGCGAAGTCGAGCGAACCACGCGTTCGACGTCGCGATGGGCGGCGTCGCGGTTCGTTGGCTCTGGGATGCTTCGTCGGGCCGTTACCTCCGATTGCAGGACGGCGAGCCACACCTCGTCGAGGGAGGCGGCCAGGTCGCAGCCGACAACGTCGTCGAAGTGTCGACGGTGTACGAGCCGTCGATCGTCGACGCTCGTTCGCCGCATGCGAACACCGTCGGTTCCGGCGACGCCGTCATCCACCGCGACGGGCAGTCGACGGAGGCGACGTGGACTCGGTTCAGTCCGACGGACCCATACACCTTCCGTGACGCTGTGACCGACGCGATCATCCCGCTCGATGTCGGCACGACCTTTCTCGAGGTCACAACGGCGTGAGGCGCTGGGACCCGTTTCGAGGAACTGCTCGGTCAGATCGCGCAGCAGTCTCCCGGGCCGATGGCTATCGGAGGAGGAGCAACGCCCGCTCGAAGGCGGCCTGCTCGACCTCGTGCTCGCGTAAGCGCTCCAGGCGATCCAGCTGCTCGGCGTCTTCGTGGCGGGCGATGCACAGCGTCAATGCCCGCGTGATCTTGTCGACCGACGCTGCACGATCCGCCTCGGCCAGTTCTGAAAACGGGGACTCGGTCACCGGCAGAGGCGTCGCGCCCCACGCGGCCTGGATGAGACGCTGGCACAGTTGGACGAGTTCGGTTCGGCCGTATGCGATGTCGCAGTGCTCCTCGTACGTCGATTCATAGACGGTCATCGCTTCACCGTGCTGCACTCCGGTCGGGGTGAGGTACTGCACGAATATCCGTCCGTCGGTCAGTGCGATGTGTGGCGTTGCGCCCCAACACGGTGAAGGGAGGGCGACCGTCCTGGTCACCGTCCCCTCGAACAACACGAACGGGTGGTCATCGCTTCCGTCGTCTGTTTCAGGTCGCACCAACTCAGGCAACGACGACAGCGCCTGCGCAAACTCCTCGATCTCGTCGCCACGGTCCTCGTCGAACTGAAATCGATAGTTTCGGGTGCCGTCAGTGAACCGAAGGTCCGGCAGTTGGTCGAAACGGCGGCCCAGGACAACGTGTTTGATGTCAGCTACCGGCACGAACACCGAGCCGTCGCGAGTCGCAAGTTCGCGATCGAGGTTGCTTGGGTCGAGCTCGGCTTCGACTCGACGGACGTTCTCGACCATCCGCTCGCTGCGATGGCGGCCTCGGACCTGCATGCGCCATCCCGGCCCCGTCGTGATCGCGTAGAGGCCTTCGCGGGAAACGAACAAGCTGTATGCGACCGCACTCCTGATCAGTCCAGCAGGTGCCACTGCTTGGTCGATTCTGAGCGGGCCGATCATGGCCTGTGCATCGTATTGACTGCGGCTCGTGGCCGCGGCGTTCGGATCCGACGGCAATGCCAACGACACATCGATGGCACTCGATCAGGTTGTGCCGATGCTTGCTTCTGTCGAAGGTGTGCTCTCCGTTGCCCGGATGGCGCTCGGGATGCTGGTTCGATTCTCGAACTGGTCGATGAGTGCTCGGATCGTGGTGCGGGCCGCGTGCAACTGCTCTGCGGTGAGGTGGGCCTGTTCGATCAGTTGGTTGCGGTCGGCTTCGGATCGTTCGTAGAGCGTCGTGACGAGTTGGTGCCCTGATGCGGTCAGTTCGAAGAGCGGAGCTCGGGCGTCGTTGGGGTCCGGTGCGGAGGCGACGAGGCCGTTGGCGAGGAGCTCGTTCGCAACGCGCTGCACGCTTTGGCGAGCGAGTCCCAGACGGCGCGCAGCGGCTGCGACGGTGTGGGGACCGCCAGAGAGGACACTCATCAGGTGCCAGCGCGCAGCCGTTTGCCCCACGCTGCGTGCGAGGGCGTCGCTCGTTGAACGCGAGTGACCGATCAGTTCTGAGACATCGGCGATGAGGAGCCGGTACTGCTCGACTCGAGAATCAACAGGGCGCATCTCGAGGTCAGCGTATCGCGGATTGACAGCATGCTGCCGTTTGCAAAATCGACAGTATGCTGTCGATATGTGGTTCCGCCGGGACCAGGATCGCCGACGAAGGGTTGAGAAATGTCCGGAGACTTTGAGTTCGAGTACGGGACCTGGCTGGTTCAGCATCGGCGGCTGATCGACCGCCTCGCTGGATGCGACGAGTGGGAGTCCTTCGAGGGAACGACGATCTGCGCACCGATCCTCGGTGGTGTCGGCAACTTCGAGCAAGTGTGGATGCCGTCGATCGATACGATTGGGATGGCGTTGCGTCTCTTCGATCACTCCAAACAGGAGTGGTCGATCTACTGGTCGAGCAATCGGACCGGACGTCTCGAGCCCCCTGTCGTTGGCCGATTCGTGAACGGCATCGGGACCTTTGAAGCCGACGAGGAGTTCAACGGCCAAGCGATCCGCGTTCGCTTCATCTGGGAGAGCATCGGCAGCGATCAAGCACGATGGACACAGTCATTTCGACGGACAGACGACCTCGACTGGGAGAACAACTGGATCATGGACTTCACCCGACAATCCCACGAGGCAACCGCAGCGTCGAACGTCCAGCCCCATCTCATCTGAACCACTCGGAATGCTTGCGCGCCAGCTGGGCCGATAGCTGGGGTCGTCGGTCCCGAAAACGACAAGTGACCGCCGGTGCAGCGCACCGACGGTCACGTGATCGTGTTCAGGAGTGAGTGATCAGGCGAGATCGAAGCGATCGGCGTCCATCACCTTGGCGAACGCTGCGGCGAAGTCGCTGGCGAATTTGGCGCCAGCGTCGTCGGCTGCGTACACGTCGGCAATTGCCCGCAGGATCGAGTTCGAACCGAACACGAGGTCGTTGCGGGTGCCGGTCCACTTCAGGTCACCGCTCGCACGGTCACGACCCTCGAACGCGTCCTCGGTACCCGACGCTGCGGACCACACGGTGTCCTGGTCCATCAGGTTCACGAAGAAGTCGTTGCTGAGAACACCGACGCTCTCGGTGAGCACGCCAGCGTTGTCGTTGCTGACACCGAGGACGCGAAGGCCGCCCACGAGTGCCGACATCTCGGGGGCGCCGAGGCCGAGCAGGTGCGCCCGGTCGACGAGGATGTGCTCAGCAACGTGGCTGCTGCCCTTCCCTACGACGTTGCGGAAGCCGTCGTTGACGGGCTCGAGCCAGGCGAACGACTCGACGTCGGTCTGCTCTTGCGTCGCGTCGCCACGTCCCGTGCTGACGTTGACGCTGACGTCGTGTCCGCCGGCCTTCGCTGCCGCCTCGACGGCAGCGGCGCCACCGAGAACGATGAGGTCGGCCATCGACACGTCGACACCGACGCTCGACTGCACGCCTTCGAGTGCGCTGAGCACTCGGCGCAGTTGAGCCGGCTTGTTCGCCTCCCAGCTGACCTGGGGCTCGAGACGGATGCGGCCGCCGTTGGCGCCGCCACGCATGTCGGTCTGGCGGTAGGTCGAAGCCGACGCCCATGCGGTCTCGACCAACTCGGTGATGCTCAGTCCGGCGTCCATGATGGCTGCCTTGACCGTGGCCACGTCGGCGTCGCTCAGCGGAGTGCCGGCCGGGATCGGGTCTTCCCACAGTTGCTCGGGCGCTACTTCAGGTCCGAGGAAGTTGACGTGTGGCCCGAGGTCGCGATGGAGCAGCTTGTACCAGGCCTTGGCGAATGCCTCGTCGAGCTGTTCCGGGTTGTCGCGGAAGCGCTGCGAGATGGGGCCGTAGATCGGGTCCATCTTCATGGCCATGTCTGCGGTGCTCATCATCGGCGCGTGCTTGACGTCGTCGCGCTGTGCGTCGGGGACCGTGCCGGCCAGTGCCGGTGCGGTCCACTGCTTGTGTCCGGCTGGGCTCTCGGTGAGCTCCCAGTCGTTGTCCATCAGTGTCTCGAGGTAGTTGTTGTCCCACTGGGTCGGCGTGGAGTTCCAGGCACCTTCGAAGCCGGAGGTCGTGGTGTGGATGCCGACGCCGCTCTCGAAGTCGTTCTTCCAACCGAGGAGCTGCTGCTCCATCGGTGCGCCCTCGGGCTCGGCCTGCACGTCACCTTCCGGGCCGGCGCCGTGCATCTTGCCGAAGGCGTGACCGCCGACGACCAGTGCCACGGTCTCTTCGTCGTTCATCGCCATGCGACCGAAGGTCTCGCGGATGTCCGCACCGGAAGCAACCGGGTCGGGGTTGCCGTTCGGGCCTTCGGGGTTGACGTAGATGAGGCCCATCTGCACTGCGCCGAGCGGCTCCTGCAGGCGGCGGTCGCCGCTGTAGCGCTCGTCGTCGAGCCAGACGTTCTCCGGGCCCCAGTACACATCTTCCTCGGGCGCCCAGACGTCTTCGCGGCCACCGGCGAAACCGAAGGTCTTGAAGCCCATCGACTCCAACGCGACGTTGCCGGTGAGCAGCATGAGGTCAGCCCAGGAGAGCTGGCGTCCGTACTTCTTCTTGATCGGCTCGAGCAGCGCACGAGCCTTGTCGAGGTTGCCGTTGTCCGGCCAGCTGTTGAGCGGAGCGAAGCGTTGCTGGCCGGTGCCGCCACCACCGCGTCCGTCGTGGGTGCGGTAGGTGCCGGCCGAGTGCCATGCCATTCGGATGAAGAACGGGCCGTAGTGGCCGTAGTCGGCGGGCCACCACTCCTTGGAGTCCGTCATCAGCGCCGTCAGGTCGGCCTTCACGGCGGCGAGGTCGAGTCCGAGGAACGCCTCCTTGTAGTCGAAGTCGTCGTCCATCGGGTTCGAATTGGGCGAACCCTGGTGCAAGATGTTGAGGTTCAGCTGGTTCGGCCACCAGTGCTGGTTGGCCTGGCTACCGCGTGCCGAGTGGTCATTCTGTAGGACGGGGCACTTTGCCTCTGTTGCGTCGGTCATGGGGTCTCCTTGTTGTTCTTTCGGGATGGTGTGACGGGATGATTCGTGTGCTGCGGGGCGTTCGCGATGTTCGCGTCGGGATGTGGTTGCGTCAACCGGACACACCGCTCGAGGCCGGAGTCGCCGCGGTCCGACAGTTCGGGCAGCGCCCCCAGTAGATGACTTCGGCTTCGTCGATTTCGAATCCGTGGTCATCGGCGGCGGTGAGGCAGGGCACTTCACCGGTTGCGCAGTCGATGTCGAACATCAAGCGGCACTCACGGCAGATGAGGTGATGGTGGTTGTCCCCGACGCGGTTCTCGTATCGAGCGGCTGAGCCCGCCGGTTGGATCCGGCGGATCAGCTGCTTGTCGACGAGCACGCCGAGGGAGTCGTACACCGCTTGGCGCGAGATCGCACCGAGTTGAGCTCGTACTTCGTCGCCCAACTCGTCCGCTGTGGCATGCGGATGTTCTGCCACGACGCGCATGAGCGCGAGGCGCTGGGCGGTGACTTGGACGCCCCGCTGACGCAGAAGCTCTTCGGCGGTGTGTGCCACAAGGTCATACAAACACCAATCCTGGACCTTGTCAAGAATTACTCGACGATTCGAACAGGTACCGAGATCGACGCTGCCCGGGCTACCAGTGTTGCGGAAGATGCTCGTACGGAACAAGGCACCGCAGTACGAGCTCGTCGAAGAGTTCGGCGGGCTGCTGTGCGTCGGAGATGAATCCTTCGAGCTCCGCCTCGAAGAACCCGTGCATCGCGGCGATCGTGAGGTGAACTCGGGACTCGTAGGCGGTGGTCTGCTCGCCGGTGCCGGAGCGCCCGAATCGGGACACTGCGTCGACGACGCGCTCGCGAAGCGCGCTCGCCGCTTCGGAGAGGCCAACGTCGGCTGCGGCACCGCGGATCATCCGAAAGCGTCCCGGGTGTTGGAGACAGAACTCGCGGTAGTGCCGAGCTGCCTGCTTGAACGCGTCGACCACGTCGGCTTCGTCTGGCTCCTGGTCGGCGATGGCCGAGGCCATGGTGATGATCTCCTCGGCGCCGTCGATCGCACGCTGGTACATCGCCTCCAGCAGTGCGTCACGACTTCCGAAGTAGGTGTAGATCGACTGGGTCGTGGTGGCGGCTTCATCACCGATTCGGCGGTTCGTCAGGGCGGTCGGCCCTTCTGACGCGTACAGGGATTCTGCGGCATCGAGGAGTCGGGTTCTCATCTCGACGGCTCGGGCAGAGCGTCGCGACGTCTGTGCCTGAGCGGGTTCGGCGCCCGAGTCACGTTTGGCGGCCACGGCGCCGAGTCTACAAACGTCCATCTGAACTTCTTGACATACCATATCGATATGGTATGTTTCCTCGAGTCAGCGGTCGGGAGGGGTCCAGCCGCATCAACGAATGGGGAATCATCATGGGGTCGATCCGGCACTTCTTGTCGTGGGGGCATGCGTTGCGGACACTGATCGTCGCAGCGCTGTTCTTGAGCGTGTCGACGTTGTCGTCGCTGTCAACGCCACCGACGGCCCAGGCCTTGAGCCGACCGGAGTTGGTCTTCACCCTGAACGGTGAGCGAGTGGATGCCAAAACGCTCGACGGGGCGGTCATCCCCGCCGGAAGCAACCTTGCAGTGTGGATCGCTCCTCGGTACCACCCGGCGAAACGTGTCGACTTCTACCTCAACGGCGAGCACGTGCAGACCGAGGACAGAGCGCCGTGGGATCTGTCGGGCACAGGATGGCTGAACACTCCGAAATCGCTGTGGTCGAGCGACCTTCCCGAGGGCCGCAACGTCGTCGAAGCACGGATCGACGGCTGGTTCAACCGCGACAGCACGCTGACGGCCACGTTCGACCGGGCACCGGCTTCGAGCGAGAACGGCTCGCTCGGCCTCGACTTCACGGAGACGGAACAGATTCTGGACGACATCGTCCGCGACGAAGATCTCAACGGCGCTGGCTTGGTCGTCGTCCACCCGGATCATGGCATCGTGCACGAGAGCTACCGCGGTGAAATTGCCCCGGACCGGATCTCGCTGATCGCATCGACCGGCAAAGTGATCTCATCGGGTGTGTTGCTCCATCTCGCTGACGAGGGCTTGCTCGACATGGACGCCCCGATCTCTGAGGCCGTCGGTTGGGGAGCGTCGCTTCCCGGCGTGACTCCAGCGCAGCTGTTGTCGAACAGCTCGGGGCTTCCCGACATCGCTCTCGGCTACGTCGCGAATCTCTGTACGTTCAACCCGCTCGATGACCTCTCGCGCTGCGGCAGGGCCTCCGCAACGAACAGGGGTGACGACTGGTTGCAGGTCGCGCCGGACACGGAATATCGCTACGGCGGCCCACAGTGGCAGGTCGCCGGTGCGCTCGCCGAAGAGGTGTCCGGCAAGTCGTGGGCGGAGTTGATCAACGAGATCTATGTCGAGCCGTGCGGCCTCGACACGCTCGAGTTCACCAACTTCGGTCAACCGCATCTGCTTGCCAGCGCTGCGGTCAGCGGTGTCCTTGAGCTCTCCGCCTACCCGGACGGCTTCAACGGTGATCCGAGCGTGCTCATTCCGTCGGACAACCCCATGATCGAGGGCGGCGGATACACCACGCCACACGACTACGCCGAACTGCTCTTGATGCTGCTCCGCGGTGGCAGCTGTGGCAACACGCAGGTGCTCTCGCAGGGAGCGATCGATCAGATGACGACCGATCGAATCGGTCCTGCGTACAGCGGCACGACGCAGTCCGGTGTGGGCTACGGCCTCGGGTGGACGGTCGACGGTTCGCTCCGCACCGACCCTGGGTTCTTCGGGGCTGTCTCGTGGCTCGACCTGCACGACGGCTACGGCGCGTACTTCGTGATCGAAGACGTCGCTCTGCCCGGCAAGGGTGATCGCGGCGAGTTGATCGATTCGGTCGATCGGGCGATGAGCCCACTCTTCTCGACGGTGACCCTTCGTCCGGCGCGACGGCTCAGCCTCGACTGACGGGTCTTGCGTGTTCGGGCGGCGGTTCGGCGCTGGCTAACTGGTGAGGCCGGTGATCAGTGAGGTGATGGTCCGTCGAGCCGCTGCGCCCGTTGTGCGTGGTTGCTGTCGGTGAATCGAGAGTGCGACCTCGGTCAGCGCGGCGTTGATGACTCGTGCGGTGAGTTCGACGTTCTCGACGTCGGCCTCGCCCGCCTTGGTCGCAGCAGCAAGGCCGGCTCGCATCCTTCCGAGACTGGCGTCGTCTTCGAGTTCACGGCATCGATCCCACCCGAGCGCCCGCGGCCCTTCGACGAAGAGCAGCGTCGCGACCTGCGGTTCGACGCTGATGTCGAGCCACGCGACACAGCCGCCGATCAACGCATCGAGGTGGTTCTCCGCATGCCGGGTCTTCTTCGTAGCCCGCCTGATGGCATCGCGCGAGACGGCGGTGAAGACCGCGGCAAACACGTCTTCCTTGCTGGCGAAGTGGTGATAGAGCGCGCCGCGACTGACCTCTGCGTCATGAAGGATGTCAGCGATGCTCGTTGCCTCGAAGCCGGACTCGCGGAACCTCGTGGTTGCAGCAGTGACGATGGCCGCCCTGGTTCGTTCGCGCCGTTCGGCCTGGGTCGCCACGGATCGAACTTTACAGACTCATAGTCGGTACCTAAGATACCGACTATGAGTCGGTATCCAATTCGCGCATTCGAGCACTACTGGACGATGTGGAACACGAGTGATCTGGTCGAGGCGCGTCGCCACCTCGACATGGCGGTGACCGAGGATTTCATCTTCTGTGATCCCATCGAGTTCCACGTCGGGCGGGACGCACTTGAACAGAACGTTCGACAATTCAGGTCGAACTTCCCCGACGCTCGATTCGAACTGCGTTCTGGCTTCGACAATCATCACAACCGGTACCGGTACCGGTGGGACATGGTCGACGACGACAAGGTCGTCGTCGAAGGGCTGGACATCACGACGGTCGCCGACAGCGGCTTGATCGAACGAATCGATGGATTCTTCGGTCAGGTCCCGGCGGACATTCCGGGGTAGCTCACGAGGTTGCCGGGTCGCTTCTCGCCCCGGAACGAGTCGGTGCGATCGGCGTCACTACGGTTCGAACGATGACGACGGATCAGCATCTGACGCAACTGATCGACCTAAGCGGTGCGACTGCCTTCGTGACCGGTGGCGCCCTCGGTATCGGTGCGGCAATCGCACGGCGCCTCGTCGAGGCGGGTGCTGCGGTGACGGTCGGCGACATCGCCGTCGATGTGGCCGACCGCGCCGCCGAGTTCGGAGCAGCCGGAGTGCGCTGTGACATCACCGAGGCCGACGATGTGGCTACCGCCCTCCACGCAGCCTCGGACGACGGTCGAATCGACATCTTGGTGAACAACGCAGGGATCTTTCCGACGACGGGTCCGATGCTTGATGCTTCCGACGACTTCGTTGCCCGCATGCTCGATGTCAACGTGCGCGCTCAGTTCAGTGTCGCCCGCGAGGCCGCACGGTTGATGACGAACGGTGGGTCGATCATCAACCTGGCGTCGATCGCGGCGCTCGGCGGGGGTGCTGGCATCTCTGCGTACAGCGCGTCGAAGGCAGCCGTCATCGCGCTCACGCGAGCGTTCGCGAACGAACTCGGTCCGCGTGGGATCCGCGTCAACGCGATCGCGCCGGGCATCATCGAGACACCAGGAGTGGCCGAGCAGATGGAACCGCTTCGCGCGAGCGGGCTCGACATCGACGCGCGCGTTGCGGCGAATCCGGTCGGGTTGGCCGGTCAGCCGGATCACGTCGCTCGAGCGGCCCTCTTCCTTGCGAGCGGGCTCGCCGAGTTCGTCAGCGGCCATGTCCTCGTGGTCGACGGCGGCTCCTCCGCCTGACCGCAACTGGGTTCAGTCGAGCCGAGCGAGCAGCCTGCGTGCCTGGAGGATCGTGACGCCACCAGCCACCGCAGCGATCGACACCATGAGCCAAGCCCAGTCGTATCCGAGCTGCTCGACCATGAATCCCATCAGGAGCGGTCCGATTGCACCGCCGGCGTAGGACCCGGTCTGGGTGACGCCGGTCGCCGCTGCTGGCGTTCGGGTGTAGAAGCTGACGACGGCAAGGTTGAACACGCCCGGCCAACTCCAACCGGAACCGAACGCGAGGAGGGTGCCGAGCACGAGGATGAACGACTGATCCGACGCCATGCCGACGATCCCGATGCCCCCGCCGATCAGCATGAATCCGACCGCGGTGACATGGCCGCCGTCGCGTCGGTCCGCGAGCCACCCGGACAACAGTCGCAGCCCGAGGCCGAGTGCGCTTGCAGCGGCGAGTAGGCCGCCTGCAGCTCCGGGAGAGATTCCGGCATCGACTGCCGAGGACGTGGTGAACGCGCCGAGCACGTTGGCAACGCCGGCGCCGAGGCACGAACCCGAAGCCAGCACGATGAGCGGCAACAGCGTGCCTCGTTGCAACTTGGCTGTGGAGCGGGTCTCGATTTCGCCGGCGGTCGTCGGAATCGAGAGTGCGGCGGCCAGTGCGATGCTGCTTGCTCCGACGAATGCCCATCGCCACCCAACGGTCAACCCGACCGCCGGAACGGCGAGTCCGGCGACAAGCGTGGCGGTGGGGATGGCGGCCTGCTTCACTCCCAGTGCGAAACCTCGGCGACTGGGATCGACGTGATACACGACGAGTGCGTTCGCTGCGGGCTGAGCCAGAGCGTTGGACAAGCCGCCGATGGCAACAGCGGCGAAGATCCACCCGAACGACCGTGCGCTCGCAACGGTGAGAGCAGACGTCGCCGCAAACGCAGCCGCGGCACGCATCAGGATCTGCGGTCCGAATCGCTCAGTCATCCGACCCGACCACGCCGACGACAGTGCGGAGACGGCGAAGTATCCGAACACGACCTGACCTTTTGCCGATGCGCTCAGATCGAGCTCCGAAGAGATTTGCACCGCGAGGCCGCCGAACAGGAACACGGGAAGCACGCCAGCGGTGGTGATCGCGATGACGGCGAACAGGACGCGGCGCTCCGAGGGTGGCCGTGTGTCGGAGTCGCTCAGTTCGGGAGGAGCGGTGTTGCTCAGACCGTGAGCCCGTCGAACAGATCCCAGCGCTTGTCACGACCGAGTGGGAAGTAGGCGCGCTGCTTCTCCACTTCGTCGATGTCGATGGTTGCCCTGACCAGTTCGGGTTGGGAATGCGCAGGGGCTCGCTTGATCACCTCGCCGGTCGGGTCGATGATGCACGACGCCCCGAAGAAGCTGTGCGTCAGCCCGGCGTGCGTTTCCTCGCCACCTCGGTTCGAGGCGATGACCCAGGTCTGGGTTTCGAACGCCCGAATCGCGAGCTCGTCGACGAAGCGTTGCTCTCGCCAGCCGAGTGACGAGACGACGGGGACGATCACCTCGGCGCCCAGGCGAACCAGGCTCTGCCAGAGTTCGGGGAATGAGCGGTCGTAGCAGATGACGATCCCAAGCTTGACGCCCGCGACGTCGAACACGCACGGTCCGTCGCCCGGGCTGAAGTAGAACTTCTCGTCGACGTCGATGTCGGACGTGACGACCGACGGGACGAAGGTCTTGCGGTAGGCGGGCACGGTGGAACCGTCGGGCCGGACGCCGCGTACGACGTTGCCGTCGCTGTCGATGACCACGGCGGAGTTGTAGAGGTTGCCGGACTCGGCTCGCTCGTACATGCCGACGATGACGGCGGTTCCGTTTCGCTTGGCTGCGTCCGAGAAGGCCTTGGTGGCGGGGCCTGGAATGGTCTGTGCCCAGCGGTACCACTGCGGGTCGCGGGTCGCTGCCATGTACGGAGTGGTCGACAACTCGGGCAGCACGACGAGATCGGCACCTCCGCTCGATGCTTCGTCGATCAAGCCGACGAGACGTTCGACGTTCTCGTCTTGGTCCTGTCCGCAGGATCCGCTCTGGACGATGGACACTCTCAAATCGGTCATGGTGGGGCTTCCTGGTTGGTGATGCTTCGAGGTGGGGGAGAGGTGGAGGAGACGATCAGAGCGCTGCGAGGTGCGCAGTGGTTTCGGTCAGACTGACGACGTCGCCGATCTTGGCGTGGATGTCGAAGAGGTTGGACTCGTGAGGTTCGGGGTGTCGATCGCCGACGGCTTCGCGCACGACGAGGGGAACGAAGCCGTGCTGCATGACGTCGGTTGCGGTGGCTCGAATGCAGCCACTGGTGGACACGCCGCAGATGATGACGCTGTCGACACCGGCAGCGGTGAGCATCGATGCGACGGGCGTGGCGAAGAGCGCGCTGGGATACTGCTTCATGACGACCGTCTCGCCGGGAAGCGGTGAGAGTTCGGGGACGAAGTCGGAGAACTCACCACCGGGCTGGAAGATCGAGAGGCTCGGAACCTTGCGGAAGAAGACGCCGCCGTTGCTGCCGTCGGCCGAGATGCTCACGCCTGTGTAGATGATCGGGATGCATGCGGTTCTCGCAGCGTCGACGAGCCGAACGATCGAGGCCACGAGTTCACCCGCCTGTTCCCCTATATAGAGATCACACGCCGGGTCGGTGTACCCCGTGACCATGTCCACCACGATCAGCGCCGGCGCAGCGCCGAATCCGAGACGGCCGGTGAACGGACCTGTTGCGTCGGGCATCCGGCCAGTGTCGCGACAATATGTGAACCGAAGGTTTCGATATCGGGAAGTGACGCCGATAGTCAGATCACACCGAGAAGCGCTGCTCGAGGTCCCCGATTTCGGGCAGGCCGATGAGGCTGGTGAAGTCGTCGAAGGGCATCAACTCGTCGACGAAGCCTGCTGGTGTCCCTGCAGACTTCAGCTCACCGAGGTAGTGCTGCATTGCCCGCGTCGCCGACAGCAGTGTCGTGATCGGCATGATGATCAGCGCGAACCCGAGCGCCGCGATCTCGTCGTAGGTGAGGGGTGGTGTCTTGCCGCCCTCGGCCCAGTTGAACAGCAGGGGAACACCCGCGAACTCGGTGGCGACGCGTTCGAGTTCGTCCACTCCCTGCAGCGCTTCGACGAAGAGGACGTCGGCGCCTGCCTCTGCGCACGCCGTGGCGCGACGGAGCGCTTCGTCGAGTCCGTGCGGGGCTCGTGCGTCGGTACGAGCGATGATCACGAAGTCATCGTCTGTTCGGCTCGCCGCTGCTGCGCTGACCTTTCCGACCATGACGTCGGCGTCGACGACTTGCTTGTTCTCCATGTGCCCGCACTTCTTCGGCAGGATCTGGTCTTCGATGTGGATCCCCGCGATGCCCGCTCGTTCGTACTCCTGCACGGTTCGGATCACGTTGATCTGGTTGCCGTAGCCGGTGTCGGCGTCAGCGATGACGGGGAGGTCGATCGCAGCGGTGATGCGACGGGCGTTGTCGACCATCTCGGTCATTCCGAGCAGCCCGACGTCTGGTCGGCCGAGCAGCGAAGCGGTCGTTCCGAAGCCGGTCATGTAGGCGGTGTCGAAACCGGCCTGCTCGATGAGTCTCGCTCCGAGCGCGTCGTAGCACCCCGGTGCGACGAGTGGGGCACGGTCCTCGACGGCGGTTCGAAGGAGCTGTCGGAGGGCGGAGGGACCCGAGGGACGGGTTCGGAGGAGGTGGGACACGCGGGCGAACTTAGCTGTCGGTTCCCTGCTCGGACAGCCTGCGAGCATTTCGATACTGGCAGTTAACAAACTGGACCTTGTGCGGCAAACGAGCCCTCCTAGCTTCTGGCCAAACCACTACGAGGAGCTCACAGCAACCATGGAATTCGGTGTCTTTATCCCCATCGGCAACAACGGCTGGATGATCTCCAAGAACTCGCCGCAGTACATGCCGTCGTTCGAACTCAACAAGGAAGTGGTCCTCAAGGCCGAGGAGCACGGCTTCGAGTTCGTGCTGTCGATGGTGAAGCTTCGCGGGTTCGGCGGTGAGACCGAATTCTGGGATCACAACCTCGAATCGTTCACGCTCATGTCGGGCTTGGCAGCGGTGACCTCGAAGATCCAGCTCTACGCATCGGTGGCGACGCTCACGTTGAACCCAGCCATCGCTGCTCGCATGGCGGTCACGATCGACGACATCTCGGGCGGGCGCTTCGGCATCAACCTCGTGTCCGGGTGGAACAAGTCGGAGTACGAGCAGATGGGCGTCTGGCCCGGCGACCAGTACTTCGACGAGCGGTACGACTACACGACCGAGTACGTCCAGGTGATGAAAGACCTGTGGACCAAAGGAGTGAGTGACTACAAGGGCGACCACATCCAGATGGACGACTGTCGTTGTCTGCCGATGCCGAAGGGCGACATCAAGCTGGTGTCGGCCGGTCAGTCCCAGCGAGGGATGCAGTTCACCGCCGAGCACTGTGACTACAACTTCATCATCGGCGACACGGACACCGAGGTGGTCGGCGCCGCCACGACACAGTTGGCGACCGAGGCAGCGAAGGCTGAGCGTGACGTCGGGTCGTATGTGCTCTACACGGTCATCATGGGGGAGACCGACGAGGAGGCCGAGGCCAAGCTCCAGAGCTATCGCGACGGTGCCGATCTCGACGCGATTGCGTTCATGACCGGTCAGGCCGACCTCGACACCAAGGGCGCCACGACCACCCGGATCACGGAGCTGCAGGGAGCAGCGTTCCTCGGCATCGGACTCGTCGTGGGTTCGTACGAGACCGTGGCAGCCCAGATCGACAAGCTCGCCGAGGAGTCGGGTGCGAGCGGGATGATGCTCGTCTTCGACGACTTCGTGAAGGGCGTCGATGACTTCGGCGAGAAGGTGATGCCGATGCTCAAGTGTCGAGAGAGCGTCGAGTGACCACGATCGACGATCAGACCGAGGCACCGACAGTCGATGACCTCGATGCCGGCAACCACGCCGGTCGCCAGACACAGAGCATCGGTCGGCTCGTTGAGAAGTACGCGATTCTCATCGCCTGGGCAGCCGTCGTTGCGGTGTTCTGGATCTGGCGACCGGAGACATTCGGCACGCTCACCAACTTTCAGAACATCTTCGGATCTCAGTCGGCGCTCCTCGTCCTCACGCTCGGGCTGATCATCAGCCTGTCGGCCGGCGAGTTCGACCTGTCGATCGGTGCGTCGTTCTCGGTCGGCGCGTCGGTGCTCGTCTGGCTCGATGTCGAGCACGGCTGGCCGATCGTGCTGAGCGTGCTGGTCGTCCTCGGAGTTGGCGCGGTCATCGGCGTCACGAACGCAGTGATCTCGGTGCGCCTCGGCGTGCCCTCGATCGTCACCACGCTTGGCACCAGCACGCTGCTCGGGGGGCTTCTTCTCGGCGTCACCGGCCCGCAGATCCGCAGCGGGCTCGACTCCGGTTTCGTCGACGTGGTTCGTACGAAACAGCTCGGGCTGCCCGGGAGCTTCTGGCTCGCCCTCGCGTTGACCGTCGTTGTCTGGTACGTACTGCAGCACACGCCGCTGGGTCGTCACCTGCTCTTCGTCGGCAAGGGTCGCGAGGTCGCTCGGCTGTCGGGTGTGCGCGTCGATGCCATCCGCTTCGGGTCGCTCGTGGCCTCATCGATTCTCGGGGCGCTCGCTGGCATGGTGCTCGCTGGAACCTCTGCGTCGGCGCAGGTCGGTGTCGGCAGTGGATTCCTGCTCCCGGCGTTCGCCGCGGCGTTCCTCGGTGCCACCGCCATCATCCCGGGCCAGTTCAACGCCTGGGGATCCTGGGTGGCCGTCTACTTCTTGCTCACCGGAATCACCGGACTCTCCATGGTCGGGTACTCCGGTTGGCCCGAGCAGGTCTTCTACGGCGGTGCGCTGATCACCGCGGTCGTGTTGTCGCAGCTCGCAGCGCGGGCTCGAGGAAGGGCGGCACTCCGTTCGACCTGACGCGCCCGCCTCGCTGCGCATTCGTTCTCTTCTCAACCCGACCCATCCGCGATCCAACACTTCATCTCTTCGTTCAAGGAGCACCCCCAATGTCCAGGACCCGAATCACTTCACGAATGCTCGGTGCAGCTCTCTGCATCTCGCTCGTTGCCGCGGCGTGCGGCAGCGACGACACCGAGTCCGAACCCGCTGTCGAAGAAGAAGCGGAAGAGGAGGGTGCCGAAGAATCGGCTGAGGAAGAAGCGATCGAGGAAGAAGGCGCCGAGTCCGAAGAGGCGGCTGATCCTGTGGCGGACGGAGTTGCGGAAGCCGAAGCGCTCGTGGCAGCGGCCAGTGAACCCGTGACGTTCGCGGTGCCCGATGGTGTTGGTGAAGTCGACCTTGCTGGACTGGAAGGCAAGAAGGTCGCGATCGTCAGCTTGGTCCAGGCAGTGCCGATCGTGCTGCAGTGGGAAGAAGAGATGAATGCGGCCTTCGAAGGCAGCGGCCTCGAGGTCACGTCCTTCGACGGCAAGTTCGACCCGAACGAGTGGGGTCGTGGTGTCGAGCAAGCAATCGCCGACCAAGCGGATCTGATCTTCCTGCTGGGCATTCCGCCGATCGCTGTTGCCCCTCAGATCGCTGACGCCGATGCAGCGGGTATCCCGGTGATCGCGTCGCTGCAGGGCACCCCCGGAAAGACGCTCAGCGACGTTCCGGAGCTGACCGCAGACGTCGGATTCGACTATCGCATCCCGGGCGAGATGATCGCTCAGTGGTTCGTCGCGGACTCTGGCGGAACCGGCAATGCGCTCATCCTGTCATCGGACGACAACACCGCATCGCCGGATGTGTGGGGCGCCATGGAAGCTGAGATCGAGCGGTTGTGCCCGGACTGCACCTTCACCCGAGAGGATTCGACGGTGCCCGAATGGAGCGACGGCACGCTGCAGGCCCGTACCAGGTCGCTGATGCAGGCTGACCCGACGATCACGCACATCTTGGCCGTGTTCGACGCAATGACGTTGGCCGTTGAGCCTGCGCTTGTCGAACTGGGTGTGGAAGAGACCGTCCGGGTGGCTGGCTTCAATGGGACGCCAGCAGTGATGGCCAATGTGCAAGCGGGCACCGCGGTGAAGATGGATGTTGGCAACCCGAACATGTGGTTCTCGGCGGGCGCCGTCGATGCGGTCTACTCGGTGTTGCTCGGCGAGGAGCCGATCGAGGATGCCGGCGTCCCGTTCCGCATCTTCACCGAGGAGAACATGGGCGACATCGACACGTCGGTCGAGGACTCACTGGACTGGTACGGCATTGATCCGCTCGCCGAGTACCGGGCGCTCTGGGGAATCGGAGGCTGAGGTGCATGCGTCGCCGCTGTCTCGTGCGAGCGGAATTCTCGACCCTCAGGTCACGGCGCCGATGACGGTCGAGGCAGCAGCGGCTGACGCGAGTCAGCCAACCGATCCGGATGCGCCAGCGCTTGCACTGGTGGGACTGAGCAAGACGTTCGGGTCGGCTCGTGCGCTCGACGACGTGCACCTCGAGTTGCGACGCGGCGAAGTTCACGGCCTTGTCGGTCGGAACGGTTCGGGAAAGTCGACGTTGATCAAGGTGCTCTCCGGGTTCCATGAACCTGATCCGGGTGCAGAGCTGCATGTGGGTGGTGAGCACGTGCCGCTTCCGCTGGTCTCGGCCGAGGCGTTTCGGCATGGACTCGCCTTCGTTCATCAGGATCTCGGACTGCTCCCCGACATGACGGTGCTCGAAAACGTCAGGATCGGGCGTTTCTCGACAGGGACCGGGTGGCGGATCCGTTGGCGCGAAGAGCGCCGCCGCGTTGCGGCGGCGCTCGAGCGCTTCGACGTGAAGGTCTCCCCTGACATGCTCGTGGGTGAGCTCCGAGAGGTCGACCGAGCGCTCGTCGCGATCGTGCGCGGCTTTCTCGACCTGCAGGAGCGTGACCACGGGATCTTGGTGCTCGACGAGCCGACGGCGTATCTGCCCCGGGACAGCGTCGAGCAACTCTTCAGCACGGTCAGATCGGTTGCGGACGCCGGGACCACGGTGATGTTCGTGAGCCACCGTCTGCCAGAGGTGATGGACCTCACCGACCGATCGACGGTGCTGCGCGATGGAAAAGTGGTCGAGACCCTCGTCACCAAGGACTGCACAGAGAATCAGCTGATCGAACTCATCCTCGGCGGTGAGCTCGAGGACTTCTACCCAGAGGCACACCACGCGACGAGTGAGTTGGCGATGTCGGTGACCGGTCTGAGCGGACCGGTCGTGAGCGATGTCGATGTCGACGTTCATCGCGGCGAGATCGTCGGGCTCACCGGAATTGCCGGAGCGGGCTACGACGAGGTCCCGTATTTGTTGTTCGGAGCAAGCCCAGCGTTCGCCGGGTCGGTGTGGATCGACGGAGCGACCGTCGATGCGTCGTCGCTGTCTCCGCTGTCGGCGATGGGCGCTGGTATGGCGTTGCTTCCCGCCGACCGACCGCGGACCAGCGGCGTGGGTGACTTCACGGTGAAGCAGAACGTGTCGCTTCCCGTACTCGGCCGGTTTTTCACAGGAGGCCGGCTTCGGCAAACGGCCGAGCGGTCCACCGTGCAGCGATTGTTGGACAGCTACACCGTGCGTCCGGCACTCCCGGAGTCGCCACTCGGGGAGTTGTCGGGCGGCAACCAACAAAAGGCACTGCTCGCCAAGTGGATGCAACGCGAGCCTCCGGTGCTGTTGCTACACGAGCCGACCCAGGGCGTCGACGTCGGAGCAAAGGCTGATGTGTTCGACCGGTTGAAGGAAGCTGCCGATGCTGGTTCGGCGGTGCTGTACTGCTCGGCGGAGTACGAGGACCTGGCGCAGATGTGCGACCGCGTCCTCGTGTTCCAGAACGGTCGTGTCGTCGCCGAATTGTCGGGAGGCGAGCTGACCGAAGATCGTCTCGTCGAGCAGTGTTACCGCGAAGAGGCGCACACGTGATCACCGAGCCTGAGCCGGCCGGGGAGCAACCCGGCGATCGTTTGCTTGTCGCAGTGGCAGCATTGGGAGGGGATCGGATCGACCCTCAGGTTGCCGGGCCAGCGCTGCGCGCTCGTTCGCAAGCGTTGGAGTCGATCGCCTCGATGAGAGCGGTGCCCTTGTCGCTGATCGACGCCATTGAGCCTGGTCACGCGTCACGACGTCTGTCGACGTGGACCCCGAGTTCGGTGGGGCGATGGGGCGGCATACCACTCCATGAGTGACGGATCGACTCCGACAACCTGTTCCGCTGCTGGTTTGATCGATGGATATCGCTCGGGCACGCTCGACCCGTCGAAGGTGCTCGAAGCGTGTCACGACTCGCTATCAGGAGACGGGGTCGAGCACGGCGTGGTGCTCGCGATCGTCGACGCGAACGGGTTGCAGCAGGCCGCGGGCGTAGCCCGAAGGCGATGGCGCGATGGGACGGCCCGCCCGCTCGAGGGTGTGCCGTTCGGAGTGAAGGACATCATCGCGACCGAGCAGCTTCGGACAACCGGCGGCGCTTCGATACTCGCCGACAGCGTGCCTCGAGTCGACGCAACGTGCGTCGCTCGCTTGCGTGCCGACGGTGCCGTGCTGGTTGCGAAGCTCGCCACGAGCGAGTTCGCCGCGGGACACTCGACCAACGCAACGTTCGGATCGGTCTCCAATCCTTGGGACGCCGACCGCTGGACGGGAGGCTCGTCGACGGGTTCGGGCGCCGCGCTCGCACGCGACCTCCTTCCGCTGGCTCTCGGTACCGACACCGGCGGTTCGGTGCGTCTGCCGTCGGCGTGGTGCGGGACGACGGGACTCAAGGCGACGTCTGGACGAGTCCCGCGTACGGGAGTACTCCCACTGTCGTGGACGCTTGACCATGTTGGTCCGATGGCGCGCAGCGCTCGCGACTGCGGGCTGATGCTGGCGTCGATGGCAGGGTTCGATGCCAATGACGCGACGTCGGTGAAGCGACCGTTCTTCCCGGCGACGTCGTCGATGCGTGATCTCGAAGGTGTCCGAATCGGTGCGGTCACCGGGTGGTTCACCGAGATCTGCGACAGCGAGGTCGAAGCCGCGTGGAGGTCCGGACTCGACGTGCTCGAGAGCGCAGGGGCCACCGTTGTCGAGGTCGAGCTTCCCTCGGCCCACCTCGCCTTCGAAGCGGGATGGGAACTGCTCTTCGCCGAAGCAGCATCGTTGCACGAAGCGCACCTCGACCGATTGAACGAGCTCGATCCTGGGTTCGTCCGTCGCATGTTGCAGGGACGCTTCTTGCTTGCGGTCGACTATCTCCGAGCGATGCGACTGCGATCCCTGGTGCTCGACGAAGCGTTGGTCGTCCTCGACGACGTCGACGCACTGTGCACGATCGGGACGCCGGGCACCGCACCACGACTCGACGATCTCCTCGTCGACATCGATGGCACTCCGCACCCGATGCAGCAGGTGCACTCCCGCGCAACGATGTTCGGGAACTTCACCGGGCTCCCCGCGCTGATGATGCCGTCGGGCTTCGATCGCAAAGGGATGCCGACGGCGTTGCAACTGATCGGACGTCCCTTCGATGACGCGTACCTCATCGAAGTCGGCGCCCTGTTCCAAACGGCAACCGACTTCCACCTCGCTCGACCGGCCCCTCCATCGAACCACCTCACAGAAAAGGCCCCGTGACTCACATGCCCAAGATCTCGATCGTCTACTACAGCGCGACCGGCAACCTGCACGCGATGGCCGAGGCGATCGCTGAAGGAGCCGAAACGGCAGGTGCCGAGCTTCGGGTGCGCCGCGTCGCCGAGCTGGCTCCGGCCGATGCCGTGTCAGCGAACACTCGGTGGGCGGAGCACCTGGCGTGGGCGGAGGAGAACGTCGAGGTCGCGACGATGGATGACCTCGAATGGGCCGACGGCATCGCGCTCGGCTCGCCGACGCGCTTCGGCCTTCCCGCAGCGCAGCTCAAGCAGTTCCTCGATCAGTCCGGTGGACTGTGGTTCAAGGGCGCGCTGATCAACAAGGTCGTCACGGCCTTCACGTCGGCATCGACGACGCACGGCGGCGTGGAATCGACCGTCCTCGCGATGTTGAACACCGCCTACCACTGGGGTTCGATCGTCATGCCTTTGGGGTACACCGGCGACGAAGTGAAAGAGACCGGCAATCCGTACGGGTCGTCGTTCGTGTCACGCAAGAGCGCCTCACCGGACGAACCGGCGCTTGCCACTGCGCGCCATCAGGGTCGTCGGCTGGCGTCGATCGCAGCCGCGATGAGTGCTGCAGATTGACGTGGGGGAGACAGGCCTCCCTAGTCTGAGCCCGTGACCGACGTGCAACGAAGGCCGGGTCGTCCGCGCTCTGCTCGTGTCGACGGTGCGCTGATGACAGCAGTCGTCGACATTCTCGCCGAAGAGGGATACGCCGGACTTCGCGTCGATGACGTCGCTGAGCGAGCAAACGTGTCGAAGACCACGATCTACCGCCGGTCGCCGACGAAGGCCGCGCTCGTCGTCGACGTGTTGAAGCGACTCAAAGAAGACAGTATTCCGATGCCCGAGACCGGTGATATCGAGCAGGATCTTCGCGCCCTCGTTCACGGCCTCTACCGTTCGCTGGACGGCACTGCGCTCGGTGCGGCGCTTGCCGGACTGATCGCCGAGCGTCAGGCGGACCCGGATCTGGAGGCTGCGTTGGCTGCGCTCTGGGCATCCCGCCGCGAGCTCGTGGGCGAGGTGATCCGCCGCGGTCTGGCGGCGGGACAGATTCGCGAGGGTCTCGACGAGTCGTCGGTGCTGGAACTGCTCGCCGGACCGGCGTACTACCGTCTGCTCGTGACGGGGCAGTCGGTCGACCCCGCAGCCGCAGAGCGGCACGCCGACGCGTTGATCGGAGCGGTCCTTCGCACATGAAACTCATCGATCGAGGTCGGCGCCTCGCGCAAACCGGTCCTCAGATCGGTGCGCCGTCGACGGAGATCTCTGCCCGATCGGCGAAGAACGCCACGTGGCCCTCGATGTCCTCGGCGCCCGCGTTGGGGTGCTCGTAGCTCCATGCGATCGCGTCGTGCGTTCGGCCGCCGGCGTCGATGGTCCAGTAGGAGGCATCGCCCTTGAATGGACAGTGCGTACTCAGCTCCAGCAGGCGCACCTCGGCCACGAGGTCAGACTTCGCAAGGTAGTAGGCGGTGGGCAGGCCCGTTTCTTCGAGGAGTACCGGGCGGCGAGCGCTCGCAACGAGCTCACCGTCCAGGCGAACTTCGACGTGGACGTCCTCGGCGTGCGTGCGGATCGTATGTCCTTGGCTCATGGCCGATGCAACGGGATCGGACGCCCCGATATTCCGAAGCGCCCGACCCGGTCAAGCGTCGCCAGGAGGCGGGCCGTCGGGGCGATCTCCGCCGCCGCCACCGCCCCCAGCAGCGTCAGTGTTGGCGACGGTCTGGCCGATCAGGCACTCGACGACCTGGTTCTGTTCAGCGCTGTTGGCGTGGTAGTGGTACGTGCCGTCTTCGCCGATGTGGCCGTTGCACTCGTCGAGGCCAGCTTCTGCGGCTG
>CALIOL010000130.1 GCA_938044705.1 uncultured Ilumatobacter sp.
TCAAACATGCCTCGACGCTACGCCAGTACGTCAGGCGGTCTTCACCGCAGCGAGCGAGTACATCATCGGGACCATGTCGAGCTGCTGGTCGGGGAGGTAGAACAACTCGTCGCGTTCGTACTGACCCGGGATCATCTCCCAGTCGAGAAATTTGTGCTCGTCGAGTGTGGTCACCTGGAACCCTGCGTTCGTGAGCGCCATGAAGACTTCGCCGAGTCCGTGGTTCCATTCGTGGCAACGCGATTCGCTGAGCTGTTCGCCGCCCGTGTCGACGTACGTGTCCGCGTCATCGAACGTCATCGGTTCGACCGTCTGAAAGTACGGGTACTTCAGTCGGAGCGTGCCGGTTGGAACGTCCTCGCCGTCGTCGATCGCGTACGCCATGGGGTGGCATTCGCGGATGTAGAACGATCCACCGGGTCGCACCAGGGCACCGACCACTTCGCCCCACTTGGCGATATCGGGCAGCCAGTTGAGTGCGCCGACGCCGGTGTACACGAGATCGAACTGCTCGCCGGCGAGCGCGTCCGCGGCGTCGTAGACGTTCGACTCCACGAAGCGTCCCGGGGTGTCGACCGATGCGAACAACGCTCGGGCCGCATCGAGTGATGCCCCGGACTGATCGAGCCCGGTGACATCGGCACCGAGTCGGGCGAGCGACAGGGTGTCGGTGCCGATGTGACATTGCAGGTGCAGCGCTCGCTGGCCGGTCACGTCGCCCAGGTATCGACGATCGAAGTCGACGACCTGGCTCAGCAGCGAGCGATCATCGCGGTATCGATCGAGTCGATACCCGGTCACCGCTTGTGCGTGAAGCGCCGCGCGGTCATCCCAGTTCCGCTTGTTCTGCGCCATGAACTCGTCGTTCGACATGCGGCCTCAGTTGCGGGGGATGATCGCCGGCGCGCCGGGCGTGTGCTGGCGGTGCGACTCACGCCATCGCTCGAAGGTCTCCACGATGTGCGGCGGCGAACCGTGAATCTCGGTGAAGCCGCCGGTGATCGAACGAGTGTCGAAGTACGCAGCGTCCACCCCGTCGGCGTACAGCCGGGTTGCACAGACGAAGCCTGCGGCCTCCAGCCGGTCGAACTCTGCCTCGAAATCCTCCACGAGGAGGCCGATGTGGTGGAAGCCAGCCCCGCCGGGTGCGCCGTCCGGGTACATGTCCCGGTAGATCGACGGCATGTCGTCGTGTTGCACGATGAATTGGATCATCACGTCATCGAGATAGCCGAAGGAGTACGACACGTCCGCCTCGCTGCTCGTTCCTCTGAAGTCGAAACGGTCGCACCGGTGGTGTGGCGCGATCACGAACGGCCCGGCTCCGAACGCCGCCGACCACGCCGTTGCAGCTCGTTCGAGATCGTCGACGAAGTACGCCTCCTGGAACAGGGTGCCGTTGACGGGGAGGTCCATCAGACGGCGACGGGTTCGCCGAGCAGTCGCTTGACGGCCTGGGAACTCTCGAGTTCGAGTGCCGTGCAGCGACGCAGGTCGGCGAGCGTGTCGGGGTCGGTGATTCCGGCGTCGGCCATCCGTACCCACGCTTGCGAGCCTTGGATCTCGGCTTCGGACTGCAGATAGACCTGATCCTCGGGGGCGTACGGCTCGAACACCTCGTAGTAGACCGCAATCGCCGCTGGCAGCGATGCGTCGATCAACGCCTGGTGCTCGCTCGAGACCGGGAATCGGGCCGAGATGATGTCGGCGATCTCGTCCTCTCGGCGGGCGCAGTCGCTGAGCACGTCCGCCCACTCAGGAATGGCGTCGACCCAGTCGCGGTAGCGCTGTGCCGCAGACCGCTCCAACCCGGCGAGGAAGGCAGGGTTTGCTTCAGCGGGAACGGACTGGATGTGCTCGCGGAGGAGCGCACCGAACTGTGGGACGTCGGGTCGGTCAGCCATGCGCCATTCTCGCGCTGTTTGTCCCCGAGGTTGCCAGCGGAGCAGACCAGGCCGGCCGAGCACGAAGCAGCTGACGGCCTTCGAGCGGTGCACACTGATGCGGTGAGCGACGAAACGAACTACGACGCACTGTGCCTGCTGAGCTTCGGCGGCCCGGAAGGACCCGACGACGTCATGCCGTTCCTGCGCAACGTCACCGCCGGGCGCAACGTGCCCGACGAACGGCTCGCGGTCGTCGCCGAGCAGTACGAGCAGTTCGGTGGACGGTCGCCGATCAACGATCAGAACCGGGCGCTGATCGATGCGCTGCGCGCCGAGTTCGAGGCGAACGGGATCGACCTGCCGATCTATTTCGGCAACCGCAACTGGGAGCCGTACCTCGCTGACACCGTCCGGCAGATGGCCGACGATGGCGTGCAGCGCGCACTCGTCCTCGCGACCTCGGCGTTCTCGTCCTACAGCGGGTGTCGGCAGTACCGCGAGGACTTGGCGCGGGCCGCCGAGACCGTCGGCGCGGCTGCTCCGGAGCTCGACAAGCTGCGGCTGTACTACAACCACCCAGGATTCATCGACGCCGTGGTCGAGCGCATCGCCGACGTGCATCGCCCCGGAGCTCGGCTCGTGTTCACAGCGCACTCGATCCCCAACTCGATGTCGCAGTGGTGTGAGTACGAACCGCAGCTCAACGAGATGGCGTCGCTGGTGGCCGATCGGGTCGGTGCCGAGTGGGATCTCGCGTTTCAGAGCCGCAGCGGCCCGCCACACATCCCGTGGTTGGAGCCCGACATCAACGACCACCTGGCGACGCTCGCCGAAGACGGCGTCACGTCGGTCACGCTCGTCCCGCTGGGTTTCGTCAGCGACCACATGGAGGTCGCGTACGACCTCGATCTGCAAGCAGCGAACACGGCGAGCGAAGTCGGTATCGACCTGCGGCGCGCACCGACGGTCGGCACGCACTCGGCATTCGTGCGCGGGTTGCGTCAGTTGGTCGAGGAGAAGATCGCCGGCGGCGAGGTTCTGTGGGTCGGCGACGCTGGGCCCTGGCCGGACCCGTGCCCCGATGGCCACTGCCTGGCACCACCGGGAACTCCGACAGGGCGCCCCGCAGCAAGCTGACCGGCCACGCCGCGTCTACGGTCGCGGCATGACTTCCAATCAAGCACCCATCGGTTCCGGATTCGGGATGCGCAGCGAGCCTGCCGACATCCTCGATGGCGTCGACCTGTCGGGCAAGCGAGTGGTGATCACCGGGGGGTATTCAGGGTTGGGTTTGGAGACGACCCGCGCATTGGCGGGCGCAGGGGCATCGATCGTCGCTCCGGCGCGTCGGCCCGATCACGCTCGCGAAGTGTTCCAAGCCGAAGGAATCGACGGAATCGACGTCGCAGCCCTCGATCTGGCCGACCTCGCAAGCGTCGAAGCATTTGCCGATGCGCAGCTCGCGACCGGAACACCGATCGACATGATGATCGACAACGCCGCCGTGATGGCCTGCCCCGAAGCCCGGGTCGGCGATGGCTGGGAGTCGCAGTTCGGGACGAACCACCTCGGCCACTTCGCATTGGTCAACCGTCTGTGGCCGTTGATCGCTGCCGCAGGAGCCGCTGGCGGCGCGCGCGTGGTGTCGGTGTCCTCGACGGGGCACAAACTGTCGCCGATCCGGTGGGATGACCTGCACTTCGCCGATGGGTCCTACGACAAGTGGGTCGCGTACGGACAGGCCAAGACCGCCAACTCGTTGTTCGCGGTGCAGCTCGATCGTCTCGGCGAGTCGTCAGGGGTCCGGGCGTTCGCGCTGCATCCCGGCGGGATCATGACCCCGCTCCAACGGCATCTCCCGCAAGAAGAGATGGTTGCGATGGGTTGGGTGGACGAGGAAGGCAACGTCAACGAGTTGTTCAAGTCCACGACGCAAGGAGCGACGACCACGCTGTGGTGCGCCACGTCCTCGCAGCTCGACGGGATGGGTGGTGTGTACTGCGAAGACTGCGATGTCGCAGTGATCTCCGACCCCGCTGACCCGAATGCTCGGTTCATCGGTGTGTTCGAGCACGCAGTCGATCATGGCCAGGCCGAGCGTCTCTGGGCGGTGTCCGCCGAGCTCACTGGCGTGAACGCCTTCGGCTGACGTGAGGACCCTGCGCCGCCGTGCTGGCGCGACCGCGGTCGTTGCGTTGTTCGTCGCCGGGTGTTCGACGTCCCCTGGCGAGCCGGAACAGGTCGGCGCTCCCACCTGCGGTGAACGGAACGGTCGCACGGTCGAGCATTCGGTCGCAGGTGTGGGTGAACGAGCCAGCTCGATATTGATGCACCTGCCGCCGTGCTACGACTCGGAGGCCGGCTCGTACCCGACGCTGTGGTTGATGCACGGGGGCGGCGGAACTGCGGACATGTGGGTCAACTTCCCGCTCGACGTCGGCGCCACTGCCGACGCGCTCGCGTTCGCCGAGGCGCCGTTCATCGTCGCGATGCCGAATGGCGCGTCCGGTCGCCCCGAGTTTCTTGCGGGTGAGTTCGAGACGGTGCTCGCCGAAGTAGATCG
>CALIOL010000131.1 GCA_938044705.1 uncultured Ilumatobacter sp.
TTGTCGAACGTCGGGTCGAGCACGAAGAGCGGCAGCACCTCGGCACCGTCTTCAGTGGCAGCGAGAAGCGCCGGGTTGTCCCCCAGCCGAAGGTCTCGCCGGAACCACATGATCGATCGCGTCGCCATGTGCACGTTGTACCCCGACCACACTCGGTCGACACAACAGAGCTACTCGTAGTGATCGATCTTCCCTTGGCCGGCACGCATCTCGGCAACCGCTGTCGCCACGTCCTCGACGGCCCATTCGAGTTCTTCTGCAACCGCAGCGACGTCGGCAGAGAAGCCAGCGCGAGCGATCAACTGCTCGAGGCGTGACGCCGAACGCCACGCGACCGATTTTGCCCACTCGGTGTAGAGCGCCTCGGGGTCGTCCACGCCGATCAGATCCCGATTGCGGCTCTGCGCATCCAGGTCGGTGTCGGTGGCGACGTATGCGTTGACCATGGTGATGCGCTCCGCCAGGTCGGTCAACGGTCCGCCGCGATGGACGACCATGTCGCCGTGCAACGCGATCACAGAGCCAGGTCCCGGAAAGTCGGGGGCGACGACACGGTCGGGAGGCGGCGTCTCCCCACGGGTCCGCATCGCAGCAGCCTCGGCTTTGGTTCCGAGGAAGTACTCGAAGCGACCTCCCGGGGTAGCGGCCGGGTCGGTCACCATCATCACGTAGTCCAGCGGAATGGTGTCGTGATGCCACTTGTCGACCGCCGTCTCGATCCGGCTCGGTTCGTAGTTGATGTGTCCGAGGTGGCCGACCATCGGATGCGGCGCGATCGACGTGCCGTAGATGTCCGCGAAGTGCTGGGTGACCTCCGGGCTGATGCACAGGTCGCGCAGCCAACGCGAGCGGTAGCAGCCGCCGCGCACGACCCGCTCGATCCGCTCGCCGGCCGGGCGACAGAACTGACGCAGCTCACGACCGACGGCGAGCATGGTCTCGGCGCCTTCTTCGCTCAGCACGCGGAACGGGCTCGTGGCGGCGATCGTCGTGGCTTTGCCGGCGATCTCCTGCGGGGTGTAGCCGAGATCGGCCAACGTGAGGATCTCTGCTGGCGCCTCGAGCTGGAGATGGCGCTCCGGATCGAACACGGGCTCGTTCTCGAGCCACTCGTATCCCGTCGGCAGTTCGCTCGGGAACGGGACGGCGACCTCTGCGGTTGGTGCGTTCATCACCGTCGACACTACGCGAGCCAGGGCGACGTGTTCGGCGGGGCCAACTAGGTTCGACGCATGGTGAATCGTCGGCGAGTTGCTCGAGCCACGCTCGCTGCCGGCACAGTCTCGTTGCTGCTTTCGATCGGGGCACAGGCTGAGAGCACGCCCGGCGGGATCGAGGCCACGGCGTCCTTACCCGATTGCCCAGCGGAACGATTCAGGGACATCTACCCGCTTGATGACGACCAGTACGCCGTCGAGCAACGGGCGAAGTTCGGCCTGCCGACCGACCCGGCGACCCGTGATCGAGCCGACGCTGAAACCGAACGGCGAGGATTCGCCAACACCGTCGAGATCGGTGTCACCGTGACCGACGACGAGAACGCAGCAATCCTGCGGTTCAACGACTACACCCACCGTCTCGACCCACTACGCGCCTACGTCGAGACGATTCCGGACGTCACCGGAATCGTGAAGTTCAACTTCGACTTCCTCGATCCGCACTTCACCGTTCAGACACTCGCATCGATCAACGATGCTCAGCTCGCAGAGATCGAACGCCTCACTCCGGCTGACATTCCGACCACGATGGCGACCGTCGAGTGGTCGTACTCGGAACTTCTCACGCTGCTCTATGACTTCGGCAGTCGCCCTCCTGGTGAACCATCGGCGACGGGCGCCGACGAGCGGATCCGAGAGGTCGGCCTCGTACCACACGAAGGATTGCTGGGCGGAGAACAGTTCGTGACCGTTGAGGTCGACCACACCGACCTCGGCTGCGACGAGCAACTCACCGCGCTGGTCGCCGACGCCGTCTCCGACCTCGACATTCCACCGATCGTCATCGAACAATCCGACCGGTCGCAGGAGGGCTGACGTCGGCGGCTGGTTCAGCCGGCGGAAGCGCTACTGAACGGTGTACCCGTCCCGTACCGGTACACCGCGGTGAAGGCGACGGCGGCCAGGCTGATCACACTTCCGTAGCCGAGCGCCCACTCGACACTGACGTTGTCCGCGATGATGCCCGTGATCGGACCGCCGATCGGTGTCGATCCGAGGAATGCAACAGCCTGCAGCGCCATCAATCGGCCGCGCATGTCGCCCGGGCTCTCCTGCTGCGTGATCGCGTTGGCAGCGGTGATGAACCCCGAGGATCCGAGACCAAGCGGGAGTGCCCATGCGAACGCGATCCAGATGTTCGGCGACCAGGCGACACCGAACGCAGCGACGGACAGCACGATGATGTTGCCGAAATACCACCGCATCGTGACGTGACGGAGTCGGGCGGTGAGCAACGCGCCGGTCAGCGACCCGATCGACATCACGCCGAGGACGTATCCGAAGGCCTGATCGCCGCCCCATTCCTGCTCTGCGAGTTTCGGGAACACCACCTGCTGGTTGAACGCGAACGTCGAGACGATGAGGAGCACGATGTAGAGGACAAGGAGGTTGCGGCGGCCGGCGACGAACCGAAGTGCATCGCGAACCGGCTGCCCGCCCTTGGGTCGGGGTATCGATGCATACATCTCTTCGGTCCGCAGCGCGGTCAACGAGAAGATGATCGCGACGAACGAGGCTCCGTTCAGAAGAAAGCAGGCACCTGTACCGACCAGTCCCACCATCACGGCACCCAACGCCGGCCCGATCACGCGTGACGAGGTCATCACCGCAGTGTTCAAGGACGTTGCGTTGGTGATCTCATGCGGCGGAACGAGCTCGGTCACCAGGCTGCGCCGCGCAGGGTTGTCGAATGCGTTGGCCAGCCCGAGCAGCAGCGACATCAGATACACGAGCGGCAGGTTGATCAGACCGGTCACGTCGAGCAGGCCGATCGTCAACGCCTGAGCCGCCATCAACGACTGCGTGACGATCGCCATTCTCCGCTTGTTCAGTCGGTCGGCGATCGAGCCGGCCCATGCGCCGAGCAGCAGCATCGGGAGGAACTGGCAGGCAATGCTGATGCCGACCGACGTGGATTCCCCGGTCAGTCGGAAGACGAGGATGGACATCACCGTGAGGTGCATCCAGGTGCCAACGTTCGACACGAGCAGACCGCCGAAGAACAACCTGACGTTGCGGAACCGGAGCGACCGGAACGTCGTGCCGCCGAACCTCGGCGCCGGATCGACTCCCCCACCGACCGATCGACGCGACGAACGCGAAGCGACCGGATCCCGAGGGTCGAGCTGCATCAGTCGTCGAGCTTGAGGGCGCTGATGAAGACGTCACCGGGCACTTCGACACGCCCGATCGACTTCATCTTCTTCTTGCCCTCTTTCTGCTTCTCCAGCAGTTTGCGCTTGCGCGAAATGTCACCGCCATAGCACTTCGCCGTGACGTCTTTGCGCTTCGCCTTCACGGTCTCACGGGCGATGATCTTGCCGCCGATCGCCGCCTGGATCGGTACGTCGAACATCTGGCGCGGAATGAGCTCCTTGAGCTTCTCGCACATGCGGTTGCCGTACCCGTACGCGCTGTCACGGTGAACGATCGTCGAGAACGCGTCAGCGGGAATCGAGTTCAGCAGCAAGTCGACCTTGACCAGGTTGCTCGGGCGATAGCCGGCGAGCTCGTAGTCGAGGCTCGCGTAGCCCTTCGTGCGCGACTTCATCTGGTCGAAGAAGTCGACGACCACCTCAGCAAGCGGGATTTCGTACACCAACTCCATCCGCTCGGGGCTGAGGTACTCCATCTTCTTCATTTCGCCGCGTCGGGTCTGGCACAGATCCATCAGCGGGCCCGTGTAGTCCGTTGGCGTGATGATCGAGACCGTGAAGTACGGCTCCTCCACCCGGTCGATCTTTTGCGCCTCAGGCAGGTCCGCCGGGTTGTCGACCTTCAACGTCTCCCCGGCAGTGGTCGTGACCAGGTACTCGACGCTGGGAGCGGTCGCGATGAGCGCAAGATCGAACTCCCGTTCGAGGCGCTCCTTGACGATTTCCATATGAAGCAGCCCCAGGAAGCCGCATCGGAAACCGAACCCCAGCGCTCCCGATGACTCAGGGGTGTACGTGATCGACGCATCGTTCAGCTTCAGCTTGCCGAGCGCGTCGCGCAGATTCTCGAAATCGTCGCCGTCGATCGGGAACAATCCGGAGAACACCATCGGCAACGGCTCGCGGTAGCCGGGCAGCGGCTCGTTCGAACCCTTCGACGCCGTGGTGACGGTCTCCCCCGACTTGGCGTCGCCGACGTCTTTGATTCCGGCGATGAGGTATCCGACTTCGCCCGGCCCCATCTCCTTCAGCGGCGTCATCTCTGGCTGACGGGCACCGATCTCAAGCGCCTCGTGTTGCGCTTCGGCGTTCAAGAACTCGAGCTTGTCGTTGGCGAGCAACTTGCCGTTCATGATGCGGATACTCGACACGACCCCGCGGTACTGATCGAACTGCGAGTCGAAGATGAGACCCTGCAGCGGCGCATCGGCATCACCGGTCGGCGCGGGGATCCGCTCGATGATCGCATCCAACAGCTCCGGCACGCCGAGCCCGGTCTTGGCCGACATGGGGAGGATCTCATCGCGCGGGATGCCGAGAACCTGCTCGATTTCGCCTGCGTAGCGGTCGACGTCGGCCGCGGGGAGGTCGATCTTGTTCAGGACCGCGACGATCTCGAGGTCGTTTTCCAACGCGAGGTAGCAGTTGGCCAGCGTTTGTGCCTCGATCCCCTGCGCTGCGTCGACCACGAGCACAACGCCCTCGCACGCAGCGAGACTGCGGCTGACCTCGTAGCCGAAATCGACATGCCCCGGAGTGTCGATCAGGTGGAACCAGTGGTCCTTCCACGGCACCCGCACGTTCTGCGCCTTGATGGTGATACCGCGTTCCCGCTCGAGATCCATCGAGTCGAGGTACTGCGCCTTCATGTCGCGGGTCTGCACCGCACCGCTGATCTCGAGGATGCGGTCGGACAGCGTCGACTTGCCGTGATCGATGTGGGCGATGATCGAGAAGTTGCGGATCCGGTCGAGCTCCATGACGCAGGTGACGCTACCGCCGCCTCCGCGTTGCCCGCCTGATCCACAGGTGCGCGCTCGGCGAATTCCAGCGGTAGTCTTCTACGGCTGTTCGAGGCGGGTCGATCCACCGACCGCCACGAGAAACACGGAACGAAAGAAACGACACATGGCAAACATCAAGAGCCAGAAGAAGCGCATCCTCACCAACGCAAAGGCGCAGGAACGCAACAAGGCCGTCCGCGCCGAAGTGCGCACCCGAGTCAAGAGCGCCATCGCCGAGGGCGATGCGTCGAGCGACGCAACTCGGGCTGCGATCTCGCGCATCGATCGTGCAGCCGCCAAGGGCGTCATGCACAAGAACACGGCAGCTCGCAAGAAGAGCCGTCTGATGAAGCAGCTGCAGTCCAGCTGACCGAGTGCCCTTCTCGGAAGGGTCGAGCAACGAGCGCTACGGGAGACCGTGGCGCTTTTCTCGTTTTCTGAGCGACCTCCGACCTCGTAGGTTCTCGCCGTGACCGATCCGAGCGCCAAACCCGAGTCGCTTGCGGTGGTCGCAGTTGCCGGCTCGGCAGCGCTGTTCGGCCTGACCGGCACGGTCGCCGCGCTGGGACCGGACGACTTGGCTCCGTTCGCTGCAGGCGTCTGGAGATCGGTCATCGGCGGGCTCTGCCTTCTTGCTCTGTCCACGTGGCGACGCATGCCGGTCACCGCCTACTCGTTGCGCAATCCATGGATCCTCGTCGGCGGTGTCGGCGTGGCCACCTACCAGCTCGCCTTCTTCGAAGCGGTGGACCGCACGGGTGTCGCGCTCGGCACGCTGGTCACCATCGGTGCAGGGCCGCCGGTCGCTGGGCTCCTCGACTGGTTTGTCGGCGGACGTCGACCCTCGGTCAACTGGTTCGCAGGCTCCACGGTGGCGATCGTCGGTGTCGCATTGCTCTCCGGGGGTTCCGATCAGGCTGACACCACCGGGATCGTGTTCGCCCTGGTCGCCGCGACGTCGTTTCCATTCTTCGGGACGGCGTGCCAGCGCCTGATGGCCGACCGGCCATTCCTCCCGTCGATGACGACGGTGTTCGGTGCCGGGTTGATGCTCCTGCTTCCGCTGGCTGTGCTCACCGCCGACGACGTGTTGAGCGATGGGTCAGCCCTGGTGACGGTCAGCGTGCTCGGCGTCGTGACGCTGGCGTTGGCCTACGTTCTCTGGGGCATCGGGCTTCGTTCCCTGAGCGTGAGCGTCGTGGTCACCACGACGCTGCTCGAGCCCGCCGTGGCGGCGGCGCTCGCGGTGATCGTGCTCGACGAGCAAGCCACCTTGGCGCTGGGAATCGGTTTGGCCCTCGTGGCCATCGGCGTGCTGATCAGTGCACGATCCGGTCGCACGACCGTGCGAGCCGACGATCAGCACGAGGTCGACGGTCCTGTTGCCTGACGGCGTGACCCTTTAGCGAAGCTTCGACAGTCGGGCCACGAGCACTTCCATCACGAGTTCGCTGTCCAGATCCTTCGCGCCGCGGAGGTCGAGGTCTGCCTGCGCCAACAGTTCGATCGCTCGCTTGGTCGAAGCACCGCCGAGACGGTTGTAGTTCTGCAGCGCCTTCTTCGCCGGGAAACCCTTCAACCCCGTGGCGGCAGCCGCATCCTGCTCGTTTCGAGCGTTCGCTCCATCGAGGCGGGCGATCCCGGCGTAGTGGTTGTGGAGCGTCGACATGATCTGCAACGGGTGGCGTTTGCCACCGTGGATCATCCGCCCCATCAACGTGAGGGCTTTGGACGTATCACCGGCCATCACCGCATCGGTGAAGTCCCACGGCGGCACACCGCCCGCCTCACCGAGGAACGGTTCGATGTCCTCGTCCGAGAGCGTTGCATCGGTGCCGAATGCGCCGCGCAACGTACCGAGCACACCGTCGAGTCGAGCCGGCTCCTCGCCCAGCCAATCGGTGAGGCGCTGGATCGCGCGAGGCTCGATCGACAGACCGGCGGCCTTGATCTGCTCGCGAATCCAGGTGCCTCGGTCCCCTGCCTTCTTCGGCGGGGCCGTGGCGACCACCGTTCCGGCTTGCTTCACCCCGTCGACGATCTTCTTCGACAGCCGCCCCTCGCCGCCTTCGGCGAGTACCAGGTCGGACGAGTCGAGCGGATTGTCGAGGTATCCGAGGAGCGCAGGAAGCTCATCGGCGTTGAACCGGCTGATGTTGCGTGCGATGACGACACGCTTGTCCGTGAGGAACGGCGGGGTCTGCGCGGCATCGACGACGACGCGCAGTTCGTACTCCTCCGAGTCGAATTCGTCGACCATCATCGAACGTTCACCGTCCCCGACCAGATCGTTCACGAGGTCGCCGACGGCGCTTCGCACGAGTGATTCGTCGTCACCGGTCAGCAGGTAGATCGCCATGGGTCTCGGCAGTATTGCGCGTCAGCACCAAGAGCACCACCACGACGACCGCAACCAGCCCCCACCCCACGAATTGCACCGGCGGGTCCGGCTCGACTCGCGCTCCGATCGATGCAACGGTGTCCACCCAACGGGTTCCCAACCGTGCCGGGAACATCAACACCGGAGCCGTCGCCGGGATCCAACCCGCGACCAGCCCAGCAGGCATGCCGTAGAGCATCACAGCGCCAGCGACGGGAACCGCCAGCAGGTTGGCCGGGATGCTGACCAGCGGCAATCGACCGAAGACCAGTATGGCGGGAATCATCACGCCAATCTGCGCTCCGAGCGTGACGCCGAGCGGGAGCGAGAAGATGCCGGTGCGATCGATCCGGTCGAACCGCCGCGCAAGCCACGGTCCGACGGCGCTGACGCCGAGGGTGGCCCCGACCGACAGCCAGAACCCGACCGACCACACGAGAAGCGGGTCGATCAGCACGAGCCCGGTGACCGCGACCGCAAGGATCCGTACGGGCGCCCGGTCTCGGCCGAGAAGAAACGCTGTCGTCGACAACCCGGCCATCGCACCAGCCCGAACGATCGACGGTTCATACCTCGTCAGCGCCACGAACCAGGCGATCAGCCCGATCGTCACCGCCCATCGCAGCCACGGTCGCATGCGTCGGAGGAGCGGACCCGCTGCGGCGAGCAGGAAGGACACGTTCTGACCGCTGACCGCCGTGAGGTGCGAGAGTCCGCTGGCCCGGAAGCGGTCGATCATCTCCCTCGGCTGATCCCGGTCGTCGCCGACCACCAGACCGCGGAACAGGGCACCGTCGTCGTCTGGGAGCTCCGAAGCACCTCGCTCGATCGCAGCACGAACACGATTCGAGGCCCGCGCCACCGGTCCGCCGGGATCGACGTCGCTCGCCCACTCCATCTCGAACTCACCGACGATGTGCTGCCACGCAACCCTCCCAGCGCGCTCCGCGTCGAGGCGAACCCGACGCCCGTCCATGGCGACCCATTGCCCACCTCTCCATTCGCCGACCCGTAACTGCTGCGCTCGACCCCTCGACCACATCTCGAAACGCTCACCTTCGACTTCGACGATGACTCGCGTGCTCGAAGGAAACGGTTGGGGGTCGTCGACGACTTGGACCCACCCGCGGTACGGCCCGAGCACGTCGGGAGCGAGTGAGGCCCAACTCTGTTCACTTCGGACCAGGCCGCCAACGGCAACGGCGACGAGCACTGCGGCAACCAGCCATGACCGACAGATCACCGCGATCGCCACGACGACGATCGCGACAACACCGACGTTTCCCGCCCACACAGCGACGACGGCAGTGGCCGCGATCGCAGCCATGTTCCACGTCGAGGTATCGGAGTGGCCCGGATCAGCCAGGTCCGTGGCGTATCGTCGTCCTCGCGTGTCTTTGTCTCCGTCACCTCCCCAGTCACCGTCGACGTTGCCGTCCAATGCGGCCACGACCGAGTACGGCCTCACCGGTGGGCCTCGCTGGTACCAGCGGCGCATCCGCGTCTTGGGCCCGTTTCTCGCGTTGCTGATTCCCGGCATCGTCGGGCTCGCCGCCTACGCAGCATTTCAGGTCTCCGATGCACCGTGGAGTGGAACCTTTGGGACCGCAGCGAGCTACTTCGCCGCTCCTGCATTGCTCGCAATCGGAGGACCACTCGCCGACGACTCGCTGAAACCACTCGCGATCGGGGCATCGGCCCTGATGTGGCTGCTCGCTGGTCTCCTGGCATCGCGTCGAGCGACACGCAACCCGTTCGCGACGTGGGGTGACTTCTGGCGCCACTACTCGTGGATGCTCTTCGGCATCTGGGTGGGCGTGATGATGGCCATTGCCATCGCCACGGCATGGATCGGACCAGACCTGCTCGACCTGATCTGACGGACCACGTCACGTCGCCACCAGCCCTTCCAGCGCTGCGAGCTTCGCTGGGCCGATGCCAGGTACGCGCTCGAGGTCGGCGAGCGACACGAACGGACCGTTGCGATCTCGCTCGGTGATGATCGCAGCGGCCGTGGCCGGACCGACCCCGGGCAGCGTCTCCAGCTCACTTGCGATGGCCCGGTTGACGTCGATCGGCCCGATCGGAGCATCGGTCCCGGGCGCAGCTTCGCTTCCCGGGAGCGACGCAGGTGTCGGCACCTCCTCCCCGACGACGGGGACGTAGATCTGCGTTCCGTCCACGAGCGGAGCGGCCAGGTTCAGCGCCGCCATGTGGGCATCCTCAGCTGGCCCGCCGGCGCGGTCGATCGCATCGGCGACTCGACGGCCCGCACTGAACTCGAACACGCCAGGTACTCGCACCGCGCCGGCGACATGAACGACCACGGCGGCCGGCGGCGGGTTGGCTGGGACCGACTCATCGGTTGATACCGCGACTGGGGGCGGCAATGTCGCTGCTCCCGCAGCAACGTCGGTCCCGGCAACGGGGAGGGCCGACTCAGGCGGTGCGGGTGGCGTGCGCACCAGCCACCAACCGCCGACACAGACGACGACGACCGCAACCGCGGACGTGGTCAGCCGAGCGACACCGAACCACTCGATCCACTCGCGAGCCCGGTCGGACACCGACCGATCGATGAGTGGGCGAGTCAACGCCGCTTCGGGCTGGGATTCCTCGATGGGCTGCCGCACGGCGGCCCCTTTCTCCTGGTGATGACATCAGGAGGGAGTCGGTGCAATCGAACCTACCGGGGAATCCGAGGGTCTCGTACCCCTCGCCAGAGCAGCACGCCGATCAGAACAGACGGCGCGTGAGCTGCTTGCGGTACTCCGCGGTTCGCGGGTCCTCGGGCCCCATGAGCTCGAGGACGTCCACGAACTGCTGACGAGCGTCGTCGTCGTCCTTCACACGCTCGAGGAGCGCAGTCAGGGTGGCGTCGTGATCGTCGTCCGGCGTTTCACCGACTCGGGCAGCCGCCGCGACCTTTCGGGTTCGCTCCGACTCGGGGATGCGCTCGAGCAGCTCCAGCGCCTCGGCGCCGCGCCCTTCGGCCACCAATACGTCACCGAGCGCCACGATGACGTCCTCGTTCGCCGGCTCCATGCTCAGCGCAATGCGCAAGCTGCCTTCGTCGCCCGCCGCAAGGAGGTCAGCGACCGCGTTTTCTTCCTCGGTCGGCAGCAACTTGTCGACGAACTCCTGCACAGCGGCCTCGGGGTAGGCACCCATGAATCCATCGACGACCTTGCCGTCCTTCATCGCGTAGACCGCCGGAATCGACTGCACCTTGAACGCTTGAGCAAGACCGGGGTTGGCTTCGGTGTCGACCTTGGCCAACACCACCTTGCCGCCCGTCGCATCGATCACCTTCTCGAGAATCGGGCCGAGCGTCTTGCACGGCCCACACCACTCCGCCCACAGGTCCACGACGACGGCAACGTCGTTCGACTTGTCGAGGACTTCGGTCTGGAAGGTGGCTTCGGTGACATCGATGGCGGCCATCGGGTGAACGATATCTGGTGCTCGTGACTACTCTCGTGAAGGACATGGCCGACTCGTCGACACCTTCCGCAACCCCCGAGCAATCCGACTCGATCGACGCCGGGCCCGGCATCGACGCAGCTCGGGTCACCGCGTGGCTCACCGACAACGTGCAAGGAGCCGTGGCGCCGTTCTCGTTCCAGGCGATCACCGGCGGGCACTCCAACCTCACCATCACCGTGACCGGCGCCGATGGCCGACGATTCGTACTGCGTCGTCCCCCGCTCGGCCACGTGCTCGCGAGCGCTCACGACATGGAGCGTGAACACCGGATCATCGCCGGCTTACAGTCCTCAGCAGTCCCCGTTCCACCGATCGCCGGACTGTGCACCGACCTGGACGTGAACGGCACACCGTTCTACGTCATGGACTTCGTCGACGGCCACGTGCTTCGCGACGCGGCCGCCAGCGAGTCCACACTGAGCGCGGCAGCCCGCGGGCGAGCGTCGGAATCGCTCGTCGACACGATGGCCAAGATCCACGACGTCGACCTCGCAAGCGCAGGCCTCGACCAGCTCGGCCGCCACGAGGGCTACATCGCACGCCAACTCAAGCGCTGGTACAGCCAGTGGAACCAGGGAAAGACCCGCGAGCTCGCCGCTGTCGACTCGGTCCACGACCGGCTTCTCGAACGAATCCCCGACCAAGGGCCAGCAACCATCGTCCACGGCGACTACCGGCTCGACAACTGCATGGTCGACGACTCCGGCGGCGTCATCGCCGTGCTCGACTGGGAAATCTGCACGCTCGGGGATCCGCTTGCCGACCTCGGACTGTTGCAGGTGTACTGGACCGGGCCCGACGACGAACCATCCGCATGGACGGGCAGCCCGACCAC
>CALIOL010000132.1 GCA_938044705.1 uncultured Ilumatobacter sp.
AACTCGGACGATCGAGGGGCGTCAGCCACTTGGGACTCCTGGGAGGGCTCCGGTTTCGGGCGCGACCGACGTGGTCGCCCCGCCGACGATGCGACGTCGCACCGCGCCCGAGATCGTGTCGACGGCGATGGTGCCGAGCACGACGATGATCAGGCCGAGCCCGGCCGTGCCGTAGTCCTTGAACTGCAGCGCCTGGGAGAGTGCTGAACCGATACCACCGGCGCCCACGAGTCCAAGCACGGCGGACGCACGAATGTTCACTTCGAAGCGGTACAGCAGGAACGAGGTGATCTCGGGTGTGACCTGCGGGAGCACACCCCATCGGAGGCGTTGCAACCGTGATGCTCCAACAGCGTCGGCCGCTTCGATCGGCCCCTTGTTGATCCCTTCGATGATCTCGTAGAACAGTTTGCCGAGCGTGCCGATCGACCCGACGCCGATCGCGAGGACACCGGCCATTGGTCGCAGCCCGAAGATCGGGATGAATGCCAGCGCCAGGATGATCTCGGGGATGGCGCGCAAGATGTTGAACACCTGGCGGGTGACCCATGCAACGGGTCGGCCGACCAAGTTCTCGGCAGCGAGGAACGACAGCGGAACAGCGAAGAGCGCGGCGATGATCGTGCCGAGCCAGGCAATCGCGATCGACTCCCACATCTTCCCGAGCAGTTCTCCGAACTTGCCGGCCTCCATGTTCGTGAACATGAGCCGGCCGAGGGTCCACATGTCGGCGGGAGCATCGAGCAGTCGGGACCACTTTGCGTCGATCTGGAGCACCGACCACAGGACCAGCGCCAGCGCGAGTGCGGTGGAGATCCACCGGAAGGTCGCCAATGGCTTCTTCGGCAACTCGACACCGTCCGGCGGGGTCGGCATGAGGCCGACTTCGATCTTGGCCATCAGACGAGCCTCCGGCGCAACGTGACCGAGATCCGTTCGACGACGAACACGACGAGGAAGAACATGAAGACCAGGCCCCAGAGTTCTTCCCAGCGTCCGCCGCCGCGAAAGAACTCGATGCGCTGGCCGATGCCGCCTGCGCCCACGAGGCCCAACACCGCTGACGCTCGGAGGTTGAGCTCGAAGTTGTAGAGCACGAACGACGTGTACGACGGAAGGATCTGTGGCACCACGGCGGTGCGAAGCATCTGGGTGAGGCTGGCGCCGGAGGCGTTGGCGGCCTCGACCGGGCCCATGTCGATGGCGTCGAGCGTGTCGGAGGTGAGCTTGGTCGTGACAGCGAGGGAAAAGAAGAACAGTGCGAGCAGGCCGCTGAGCGCGCCGATGCCGACCGCGGTGACGAACAGCAGCGCCCACAGCAGTTCGGGGATCGAGCGGATCACGTTGTTGAAGCTGCGCACGATGGTCCGCAACCAGCGGTTCGGGTTGCCGAACGTCGTCGACCAGAGTGCGAGGGGAAGGGCAGCGGTGGCGCCCGTTGCCGTGCCGATCACCGCGAGTTGCAGCGTCTCGATGAAGGCCGAGCGCGAGCGCTGCGACCAGATCTGGCCCCAGTCGGGATCGAGTAGACCCTCCACGACGGAGTTCTTGCGCGTGAAGTTGGTGATGATCTCACTGAGGGAGAACCCGACGTTGATCGCGGTCACGATGGTCAGGACCACGGCGATGATCGAACCGCCAACGGCGAATACCGACGGACCGGGTTTCGGGGGGAGTTCGGGTGGCGCGGGCTCGACCTCTGCGGGTGCGATGGTCATCGGTGTCGGGTCAGAGCGCAGCTTGCTTCGCCATGGTGTCGTCGGCGGTCAGGCTGCGCCCGTAGATGCTCTCGAACACGTCCTCGTCGCAGTCGCTCCCCGGTCCGTCGAACACGAGCACGCCGTCTCGCAGGCCGATGATTCGGTCGGCGTACGCGGTCGCCAGGTCGAGGAAGTGCAGGTTGACGATCGTGGTGATGCCGAGCTCGCGGCTGATCTGTTGCAGGTAGCGCATCACGACGTGGCTGGTTGGTGGGTCGAGTGAGGCAACGGGCTCATCGGCGAGGATGATCGACGGCTCTTGCGCGAGCGCTCGGGCGATACCGACGCGTTGGCGTTGACCGCCGGACAGGTCGGTGGCTCGGGTGTAGGTCTTCTCGATGATCTCGACACGCGCGAGCGCTCGAGCGGCGATGTCGATGTCGGCTTGGGGGTATTTGCCGATGAGTGTGCGCCAGGTAGGCACCTTGTGGAGGCGGCCCATCAGGACGTTCTTCAACACCGTGGTGCGATCGACCAGGTTGAAGCCCTGGAAGATCATGCCGACGTCGGAGCGCAGCTCGCGCATGCCGGCGCGGTTGAGGTTGTGTACTTCGTGGCCGTTCACGTCGAGCTCGCCTGACGTGAGCGGGACGAGACCGTTGACGGCCCGGATGAGTGTGGATTTGCCGGCGCCTGAGAGGCCGACGATGACGACGAACTCGCCATCGTCGATCTGCAGATCGAGGTCCTTCATCGCCGAGACCCCGTTGGGGTAGGTCACGTTGGCATTGCTGAAACGAATCATGTGTCGGACCGGATCCTGGTGGGTGAACGGCGGGTGGGCGAACCCGATGTCGAAGTCAGGGTCAGACCCAAACCTCGACATCGGGTTGCGGAATCACTCGAGGACGTCGCCGAGCTCGACTTCGAGGTCGCGGATGACGTCGAAGTCGGCTGAGTCGACCGGCACGAGACCGTCGATCGAGTACAGCTCGTTGAGCAGCGTTGCGCCATCTTCGGTGCTGGCGATGTCGGTGAACGCAGCCGTGATCGCTTCCACGAGCGAGTCAGGGAGATCACCGGCGACAGCGAAGCCGTCGTTCGGGATCGGGCCGGACCAGCCGAAGACGACGACCTTCTCGCCGACGTCGGGGCTCGTCTCGACGATGTTGCTGCGAGCGTCGTTGAACGACACGCCGACAGCGGCGTCGCCGTCGTACACGGCTTGCACGGAGCCGTCGTGGCCGCCGGCGAACAGGCCGTCGACGCCGTCGATCGGGTCGATGCCCGCTTCGACGAGCTGCAGCGCCGGAATGGCGTAGCCCGACGTCGAGCCTTGATCGACGAACGACACGGTCTCACCTTCGAGCAGCGCCAGCTTGTCGGCGCCGATCGGGCCGTCGGATGCGTCTTCAGCATCGAGCACGCCGTTGCAGAACAGGTAGCCCTCGTCGTCGGCCACGGGTGCGTCGTCGCAGAACGTGTCGGGGTCGTTGGTGAACCACTGCGTCACGTACAACAGCGAACCGAAGCGCTCGGATTGCAGGATCAGCTCGGCGCCTGCTTGCTCTTCTGCCTGCACCATCTGACGCGGGCCGAGACCACCGGCGACCTGGGCCTGGCCGGACTCGAGCGCGACGATGACGCCGGCGTAGTCCGTCGGCACGAGGGCTTCGACGTCGATGCCGAGCTCGGCGGCGAGCATGTCGGCGAGCGGCTGAGCGGTCTCGATGAGTCCACCGGTCTCCTGGCTCGGGGTGAGCGTGAAGACGATGCTGT
>CALIOL010000133.1 GCA_938044705.1 uncultured Ilumatobacter sp.
TTCGATGCGCTCGGTGATCGGAATGCCCTCCACGGCGGTCTCGGTGAAGGGGACCTCGTTGCCCGCCCGGAGCTCCGCCGCGTAGTCGTACCGATTTTGGAGCAGCGTGCGCCAATCGGCGATCCAGTCCGGGACGATCGCTGCGCCTTTCGGGTCGTCCGGAAGGTCACTTGCGAGATCGTCGAGCATCACGGCGTACATGTCGGTCGACTGTTCGACCAGGGCCGCACGGCCTGCGAGATCCTCGGTCGCTTCCAAGTCGAGCAGCCGGACCGCTTGCTTGACCGGAGCACAGATCTCCTCGGCGTTCTCGGCCCAGACGCGATCTTCGAACTTGTTGACCGCCGTCTTGTCGATCAGGAACAACGCCCAGAACCAGAAGGCGATGAAGGCGGAGAACCCGACCAGGAACAGCACGCGCAGGGGCGTGAAAACCCGCGTGTTGGGCTCCAGGCCGTAGTCGCCTTGTGTCAGACCGCCCGTCGATTCGCTCTCGGTCGTTCCGTCAGGAGTCACCACAACCTCTGACGTTAGAGGGGCCCTGCGCTGGTAGACACGCGGCGTGGCTGCGAGTGACACAAACCCAGAGTCACTCGGCGAGTCCCGCGTGCGTCGCAACCTGCGATTGCTGCGATCGATGCTGTCGCTCCACCCGCGCCCGTTCGCGTTTTCCTTCGCTGGAGCAGCTGTTTTTGCGCTGGCGACGGTCGCTTCCAGCTTCGCCATCCGGTGGGTGATCGACAACGTGGTGCTGCCGCGGTTCGAGGATGGACCGGGTGGAGGCTCGGTATCCACCGGCACCGTGGTGACCGGTGTGGCGTTGATCATCGGTATCGGCGTCGTCCGTGCCGTGGGCGTCGTGTTTCGTCGAGCATTCGCCTCCGAAGGAATGTGGCGGGTCGCTGAGACGTACACGAACCAAGTCGTGGAGCGTCTCGTCCGTCAACCGGTCTCGTGGCATCGGCGTCATGCCGACGGTGACCTCGTGGCGCGAGCAGGCGTCGACACCGAGTCGACGGTGAGCGTCATCGCTCCCATTCCGTTCGCGTCCAGCACGGTGCTCATGATCATCGTCTCGACGGTGTGGTTGTTTCTCACCGACGTCCCGCTCGGCATCGTTGCGATCATCGTCTTCCCCCTCGTCGTGGTGACCAACATCGTCTACGAACGCTCGGTGTCGGAGCACTACACGCGAGCACAGACCCAGCTCGGCGAATTCTCCGCGGGAGTGCACGAGAGTTTCGAAGGCGTGCAGCTGGTGAAGGCGTACGGCGCCGAACACCGCGAAACCGAGCGGCTCGCAGTGTTGGCTGACCGTGTGCGCGCATCTCGCGTCGAAGCCGTCGCACGACGGAGCTGGTTCGACGCGCTCACCGACATGATCCCGGCTCTGGCGAACATCGCATTGGTACTCCTCGGTGCGGTGCGTGTCGACTCCGGCGATCTGACCGTTGGTGAGTTCACCAGCGTGATCTTCCTGTTCACCCTGCTCGTCCTTCCGCTCCGCCTCATCGGGTATGCGCTGTCCGAATTGCCTCGTTCGATGGCCGCTTGGACTCGCATCCAGGCCGTCGTCAACGAGCCGGTCGAGCCCGACCCCCACGCCTTGATCGGCGAACCCGGTCAGGGCGTTGGGGTGCACCTGGAGAACGTCGAATTTCGCCACGATGCATCGACCGGGCCCGCGTTGTCGGGTATCGATCTCGAACTCGCCAACGGCAAGGTCACGGCACTCGTGGGGCCTACGGGTTCGGGGAAGTCCACGCTGGCGGACCTCGTGCTCGGTCTGACAGCGCCGACGGCGGGAACCGTGTCGCTGGCACCCGGAGCGCGTGCGATCGTGTTCCAGGAAGCGTTCTTGCTCTCCGGAACGGTGCGCGAGAACGTGGAGTTCGGCTCGGCGGTGAGCGACGATGCGATCTGGGAGGCCCTCCACCGGGCAGCAGCAGACGACTTCGTTCGCGACCTCCCGGACTCGCTCGACACGATCGTCGGTGAACGCGGCGTCAGCCTGAGCGGCGGGCAGCGCCAGCGTGTCGCGCTGGCGCGAGCGCTCGCACGTAACCCCGCGGTTCTGGTTCTCGACGACACCACGTCAGCGCTGGACCCTGCAACCGAGGCGGTCATCCTCGACCGCCTTCGATCAACACTCGACGCAACGGTGTTGCTGATCGCCTCACGCCCGTCCACCATCGCACTGGCAGACGATGTCGTGTTCCTGTCAGACGGCCGGATCGCTGGGCATGGCAATCACGCCGATCTGCTCGAGCGCGTCGCTGAGTACCGGCACATCGTCGAAGCCTTCGAGTCGGATCGAGCGGGAACGCAGTGAGTGTCGGCTTCACATCGAGCGTCGAGACCGATGAAGGCGCGGTTGCGACCATCCGCCGTGGGCTCGCCGCAGCGCCGGTGCTGCGGAACGGTCTGTGGGTCACGTTTGCGCTCGCTGCGCTCGGTTCGGCCGGCAGAGTGGTGGTGCCCATCCTCATCCAACAGGCGATCGACAAGGGCATCGTCGGGCAGTCGTCGGGGCAACCGGTCGACGTCGAACTCGTCGCCAGGCTCGCAGCGATTGGCGTCGTCGCCGTGTTGATCTCAGGGGTCGCGTTTCGCCAAGCGTCCTATCGGCTCAGTGTTCGAAGCGAGCGCGCCCTCTACGACTTGCGCGAACGCCTGATCGGACACATCCACCGGTTGAGCCTCGCCGACCACGGAGAAGAACGCCGCGGTGGGCTCGTCGCCCGAGTGACCAGCGACATCGAGACGTTGGCGCAGTTCTTCCAATGGGGCGGCATGTCGTGGATGCGTAACTCGGCGCTCATGCTGATCGTCTCGATCGTGATGTTGGCCTACGACCCGCTGCTTGCGAGCGTCGCATTCGTCGTTGCGCTTCCGCTCGCGCTGGTCCTCCGTGCAGTGCAGCGGCGGCTCGTCGTCGCTCATGGCGAAGCGCGCGAACGCAACGGAGAGATGCTGGGCGCCGTCGCCGAAGTCGTGTCCGGCGCAGCATCGATCCGGGCGTACCAAGCCGGCGATCACATGGGCGGAATCGTGCGCGACGCCACGGATCGCAAAGCTCGCCAGCAAATCAGAGCCGCCTGGTACGGAGCATTTCTCTTTCCGTCCGGAGAGGTGTTCTCGGTGTTCACCGTCTCAGCGGTCGTCGTCGTCGGAGTCTGGCGAGGGAGCGCAGGCGGCCTGACAGCTGGCGCGGTCGTGGGATTCATCTTCCTCACGTACCGATTCCTCGAACCGATCGCGGAGTTCACCGAGATCATCGATCAGACCCAAACTGCGGTCGCCGGGCTTCGGCGCGTGCTGTCGGTCCTGGACATGCCGGTCGGTCCGCCCGCACCTGAGACACCCGAGTCGCTGCCCGACGGTTCGCTCGCGATCGACGTCGAAGCGGTCACGTTCCGGTATCCGAACACCGACGTCGACGTGCTCCGCGACGTGTCGCTCGCCATCCCTGCGGGGCAACAGGTCGCCATGGTCGGAGCGACAGGCTCCGGGAAGAGCACCCTCGGTCGTTTGATCGCTCGCTTTGCCGACCCGACCGCAGGGAACATCTCCATCGGCGGTGTCGACCTCACGATTGCGGACCCGTTCGAGCTCCGCCGACGTCTCGTCGTCGTCTCGCAGGAGCCGTTCCTGTTCGACGACACGATCCTGGCGAACATCGGGTTCGCACGTCCCGAGAAGTCCGCCGACGACATTGCGGCAGTGATCGCTGACCTGGGCGCAACCGAGTGGATCGACGCGCTCGAGGACGGTGTTCATACCAGGGTGGGAGAGCGCGGCGACGGGCTGTCCGCAGGAGAGCGCCAGCTCATCGCGCTCGTGCGAGCCGGTCTCGCCGACCCTGACGTGCTGATTCTCGACGAGGCAACCTCGTCGGTCGACGCACTCACCGAGGTGCGCATCGCACGCGCGCTCGAACGACTCGCTGCAGGCCGTACCACCATCGCGATCGCACATCGTCTGTCGACGGCGGCCCGTGCTGACCGGGTGCTCGTCCTCGCCGATGGAGTCCTCGTGGAGGACGGTCATCACGATGAACTGATCGCCGTGAACGGTCCCTACCGGCGCCTGCACGACGCGTGGATCAGCGCAACGTCGCTCTGACCACCGGGACTATTGCTCGATGCCGAAGGGGCGTGGCCCATTGACCTCGGCGATCGAGCACTCCAGTTCAGTGAATCGCAGATCTTCCTCGGCGCGGAAGATGCGTTGCTCACCGGGGCCGACGTCGTCGACGACGGCGTCGATGCTGCTGTCGCCGTTGATCTCGATGCTGATCGTGTAGCTGCGTTCTCGGTCATCGAGGTTGGTGATCGTCCCGGATGCTTGGGTGATGCCGTCGGCCTCGTCGCACGCGGTCAACTCCGCCTCGTGCGGGCCCGGATCCTCGAAATCGGCGACCGCGCGAACGAGCACGACGCTCAACCACATTCCTGCGAGACACAGCAACAGCCCGACGGATCCCGTCACGATGCCGACGATGGCCGAGCCTCGAGCGGACTCGAACTTGCGACGTCGATACCCGACGATGACGGCCACCGCGGCGAAGACCACTGCCACGAAACACACGAACGGAATCCAGCCGATCGTCATCGAAATGATGCCGAAGACCATCGCGACGGTGCCCGATCGCGGGTCTCGTCGCTGCGGGAACCGTTGCGTCGAGAGGTCAGGGACCTCGGTCACGTGACGGACACCGTCGGTTGCGACGTCACCGGTCCAGTCGCGACCGTTGTGGTAGCGGAATTCATGGTCGCCCGTCGGGTCCGAGTACCAACCTGCCTGCACCGCACCACGTTACGGTGAGCAGGTGGAGATCGTGTTCGTCCGTCATGGCCAGCCGGAATGGGTTCGGGAGGGCCTGAACCAGGAGAACCCGCCGTTGACCGACCTGGGTCATGCGCAGGCTGCGGCAATGGGCACAGTCCTCGGCCGGGAGGAGTTCGACGAAGTGTTCTGTTCGCCACTCGTCCGAGCCCGCCAGACAGCGGCCCCGCTGTTCGAAGCGCTCGGTCGGGACGAGCAGATTGCACCGTGGCTCGAGGAGATCGGTGACCCGGCGTGGCACGGCACGCCCGCCGAGAAAGCGCAAGCCGCGTACGAAGAGATCATGGCTCGCCCTGTCGACGACCGGTGGCACGGTCTCGAAGGCGGAGAGTCCATCCGCGACTTCACGGCCCGTATCCGCTCCGGCGGCACCGAGTTCTGGGCGGAGCGCGGTGTCGTGCGGACCGATGCCGATCTGCCGATCTGGCAGATCGCGGAGCCCGGCAAGCGCATTGCGCTCGTCGCTCACATCGGAACCAACTCTGTCGCGATCGGCCATTTGCTCGGGCTCGTGCCGACGCCGTTCGAGTGGGACCGATTCGTGCTCGGGCATGCCTCGATCAGCCGACTCGAAGCCATCCCTGTCCACGATGGGTTCCACTTCAGCCTGACGAAGCTGAGCGATGTCGAACATCTCGGATCGGACCAGCGCACTCGCTGACATCTACGGTCGCGTCCATGCCAGACGCACGCGAGATCGACCCCGACAAGCTGAAGATGTTCTCCTTCGGCGTGTTCACCCAACTCAGCGGCGCCGTGACCGCCGGGATGATCCACCTCGGCGACAAGCTCGGTCTGTTCGCTGCACTCGCCGAGGCGGGTGAAGCAACCACCACGCAGCGGCTGGCCGACGCCGTCGGACTCGACGAGCGTTGGGTTCGAGAGTGGGCGCACAACCAGGCAGCGGCGCGGATCATCGAGGTCGACACCTCGGCCTCGCCCGAGTTGTTCTCGCTGTCGCCGGAAGCGGTCGCCGTGCTCGCCTCGCCGGATCACGTGGCATTCGGCATGGGGATGTTTCACCGCTTTCCGCAGACCATCGGGGCGCTCGAGCACATGCCAGAGAGCTTCCGCAGCGGTCTCGGCCACGACTACGACAGTCACGGTTGCGAAGGGGCGGTCGGTATCGAGAAGAGCTTCGAGCCGTGGATGCGTCATCATCTGCTCGACACGGTGTTGCCTTCGCTCGATGGAGCGGTCGAGCGGCTCGAGCGCGGCGCAACGGTGATCGACATCGGATGTGGTGCCGGTGGAGCGGTCCTCATGATGGCCGAGCGGTTCCCGAAGTCGACGTTCGTCGGTTACGACATCTCTGCGTTCGCCCTCGAGCGCGCTCACGAGCGTCTCGCCGAGTCCGGAGTGAGCAACGCCCGTTTCGTCGATCCGCGCGACGAAGCGATGCCGACCGACGGCTCATGCGACCTGGTCACGACCTTCGACTGCATCCACGACATGACCCGGCCACAAGAGATGATGCACAGCATCCGCGAGGCCGTGGCAGACGACGGAATCTGGTTGCTGGTCGACATCAAGGGGCGCGACACGTTCGCCGAGAACGTCGAGAAAAACCCGATGGCCGCGCTGATGTACGGCATCAGTGTGCTGTCGTGCATGAGCTCGGCGCTGTCGGAGTCCGGTGGGGCAGGGCTCGGCACGCTGGGTCTCCCGGCTTCGAAAGCTCGTGAGATGTCGTCCCAGGCGGGGTTCAGCCAGTTCCGCCAGCTCGATGTCGACCATTCCGTCAACAGCTTCTACGACGTTCGCGTCTAGCGTCGACGCCATGAGTGACGACTGCACCCTGGACGACGTCAAAGCGTTTGCGACGACGCTGAGCCCCTGGGCTCACATCGCGACGGTCGGAGCGGATGGCGAACCCGACGTCGTTCCCGTGCACCCGTGCTGGGAAGGGGGCACCCTCTGGACGATGCTCGGGACGACGTCCGTCAAAGCCCGCAATGTCATCGACAACCCGAAGGTCGCGCTCCACTGGCAGGTGACCGAGAACGGCGACGGCGTCGAAGTGTGGGGGACCGGCGAGCTGTTCAGCGACGTCGAGACCAAGCGTCGGCTCTGGGACGACGTGTTCGACTACGACCTGAATGCGTTTGCCCCAGGCGGCCCTGACAACTCACCGGAGACGGCGTTTCTCGCCGTCACACCGACTCGGGCGCTGATCCTCAAGCAGTACGGCATGGGTGGAATGCAACGATGGCGCGGCTGAGCGGCCTCAGTCGCTCCATCGCCGGCCACGCAGCGATCATCACCGGCGCAGCGAGTGGTATGGGCCAGGCGACAGCGCACCTGTTTGCTGACGAAGGTGCGCGCGTCGTCGTTGCCGACCTCGGTGCCGATCGGGTGGACGCGGTTGTCGACGAGATCCGAGCTGCTCACGGGAGCGATGCCGCAGTTGGTGTCGTCACCGACGTGTCCGACCCTGCACAGCTGGCGAACCTCGTGAGCGCCGCAACAACATGGGCCGGGCGTCTCGACATCGTCGTCAACAACGCAGGGGTATCGCTGCCCAACTCGCCATTCATGGAGGAGGCAGACTTCGAGTCGAGCTGGGCACGCACACTCGATGTGAACATCACCGCCCACGCTCGGCTCGTGAGACTCGCTCTCCCGTACCTGTCGGAATCGCCTGCGGCTCGAATCGTGAACATCGCATCGACCGAGGCGCTCGTGAGCACTGCGGGCCTCGGTGCGTACGCGGCGACCAAAGCAGGAGTCATCGGGCTCACCCAGTCGTTGGCCGTCGAGTTGGGGCGCCACGGCATCACCGTCAACGCGGTGTGCCCCGGACCGATCGATACGGCGATGACCGCCGGTATCGAGGCCGAGGCGAAGGCCACGTACGCACGCCGGCGGGTGCCGCTGCGTCGTTACGGCCTGCCCGAGGAGGTCGCCCACATGACGCTGAACCTGTGTTTGCCATCGTCCAGCTTCGTGAACGGCACCCACATTCCTGTCGACGGCGGAATGAGCGTCCGCCACACGTAGTTCAGCCCGGTTCGTAACCGTCGAACAGTCCGGCGAATCCCGAGGGATCGTGTCGGCCGACGACGAGGGCTTCGAGCACGCCGAGGCCCTCGTGGACCCCGACTGCTCCGGACGTGGTGGCTTTCACCAAGGTCTGGACGTGCACGTGCTGAGGGGCGGTCATCGACTCGACCGGTAGATCCCACCGGTCGCCTCCGACTTCGAGTTCGCCCTTCCACACCCCGTGGCCCCATTCGGGGTGGGTGTAGCCGATGCCGAGCATGTGGAAGTCGAACAACGCCTCCAGGCGAATCGTCGAGAGGTCGCCCGAGTACGGGATCATGTCGATCTCGCACGATGCCGGAGCGCGAGTCCCTG
>CALIOL010000134.1 GCA_938044705.1 uncultured Ilumatobacter sp.
GCACATCATCGTTCCCGTCGGGTCACGCGAGCGCAGCAACATTCGCCGCAGCGATGCTGGCGCCGCGCACGACCTGGCCGGCCTCGATGATGATCAGAGCGACCGCTGGCGTCGTCGCCACGAGCCGCGCCTACGTCAGAATTCACCACGCTTCAGACGTCGTCGCTGGTCTGGTGACGGGGGCCGTGCTCGTCACGGGCACGCGTCGGGTGCTTCGCCGGCTCGGTCTTCGTTCGCTGGCCTGATCGCGGCGCGGCACAGCATCGACGCGCCGATGGCTCGGCGGTCGACGATTCAGGCGATTTCGCTGGCGACAACCGGCGAGATGTCTTCCACAGCGATGGTCGGGCCATCGTGGTTGACATCGGTGAGCAACGTGCGCACGTCGAGCAGGAGGTCAGCGACCTCTCCGGTCGACACGAGGTCGCGCTGCATCATCTTCGCCAGCGCACCATCGATCACGCTCAACGCCTCGTTGATCACGGCGTCGTTGCTGTCAGTGGCGTTCTGCTGATCTGTCATTGTCCTTCACGGTACCTCGCTCCGTCCTGGGCTGCGCGCACGGAGGCCAAGTTCTCACGGCGTTCATCGAAGATGACGGTTTCGCGACGCCCGCACGCAGCGGTGATCAAGCCATCGGCGTCGGCGCCCACCTACGATGCAACCAATGGACTTTCACGGGCGCACGACGGTCATCACGGGCGCAGGGCGAGGTATCGGCGAAGCTCTCGCCCGCGAGTTCCACGAGCGCGGCGCAACGGTCGTGCTCGCCGACCTGACCGGCGCTGACGAGGTCGCTGCATCGATCGGCGGCGATCGAGCCGTGGGCATCGACGCGGACGTATCGACCGAAGCCGGCAACATTGCGCTGATCGACGCCGCCCGCGACGCCGTCGGGCCGATCGATCTGTTCTTCGCGAACGCCGGCATCGGCTCGGGAACCTCGCTCGCTGACACCGACGAACGGGTGTGGGAGGCGGCGTTCGACGTCAACGTGCATGCGCACCGATGGGCGGCAAAGCACCTGATGCCCGACTGGCTCGAGCGGGGCAACGGCTACTTCTGCTCAACCGCGTCAGCAGCGGGATTGCTCGCCCAAATCGGTTCGGGGCCGTACACGTTGACCAAGCGCGCTGCAGTTGCCTTCGCCGAGTGGATGGCCATCACCTACGGCGATGCCGGGGTGAAAGTCACCTGCCTGTGCCCGCAAGGCGTCAACACTGCGATGTTGCATGCCGGTGACGACTTCGAGTCGGGAGCGAACGTCGTCAAGCTCGCTGGCGACGTTCTCGAACCGGCCGACGTCGCGATTCAGGTCGCCGACACCATCGAGAGCGAAGGGTTCTTCGTCCTCCCCCACCCCGAAGTCGCTGGATACATGCAGGCCAAGGCGACCGACCCCGATCGATGGCTCGGCGGCATGCGCAAGCTGCAACGGCGCGCCCTCGGCGGCTGAGCGGACACGAGTCCGTCGCCATGTACCGGTCGGAGTCGGCGCTGGCCCGCCTGGGGTTGCGGCCTGCTGAAGCGATCCGGTTCAAGCGCAACGACAAGGGCCGCTACATCGTTGGCAAGGTCGAAGGAATCGAAGTCGACGGGAGCATTGCCCTGCGGGACCCCGACGGCTCCGTTCGGTCGATACGCGCCGAACGCGTCGAGATCCGTCGACCCGGCCCCCACGGTCGACTGAGGTGGCAGGTCGTGAGCGACGTCGCGATCACCTGGGAGCAACTCGAGCTGTTCGAGACCGCGCCCGAGCCGGAATCGGAGCCCGGGCGCCGCGTCAAGATCCGACGCAACCAGCCCACGTTGTTCGACGACTGAATGTCGCGAACGATCTATCGACCGCCCGAGCAGTCGAGCGTCGTCGCAGTCACATACGAAGCCGCGTCAGATGCGAGCCAGAGAATCGCCTCGGCGACCTCGCCAGGTTCTCCTGGTCGCCCGATGGGTACCCCTGCACCAACGCGCTCAGCGCGGCCCGGTTCACCACCGCTGGCATGGATGTCGGTCCGCACGACGCCCGGGCGGACCGCGTTGACGCGGACGCCCTCGCCGGCGAGCTCACGGCCGAGTCCGATGGTCATCGTGTCGATCGCCGCCTTGCTCGCTGCGTAGTCGACGTACTCTTGCGGGCTTCCGAGGTACGCGGCCGTCGACGACACGTTGACGATTGAGCCGCCGGCTCCTCCGTGAGCTGTCGACATCCGACGGGCGGCTTCGCGGGCGCAGAGGAACGCACCGATCACGTTGACGTCGAACACCGACCGCCAACGGTCGACGGACATCTCGTCGAATCGCATCTGCTGATGCAAGATCCCCGCGTTGTTGACGAGCACCCGGAGGTTGCCGAGCGCCTCGGCGGCAGCGAACATCTCCCTCACCGATTCCTCATCCGACACATCGCCTCGAAACGCCGCGGCGTCAACGCACAGCGACCGACACCGGTCGACGACAGCGGCAGCCGCGTCGGCGTCCGAGGTGTAACCGACGAGGACCGAGTAGCCGGCGTCGGCAGCCGCCACACACGTCGCTGCACCGATGCCTCGGCTTCCGCCGGTGACCAGGATCGTGTCGCTCATCCCTCGAGCGTGACACAGCCGCGCCGACAAGTCGCCCGAGAAATGGCATCATCGGACCCGTGAACACCCCGGGCGAGGACGAAGAGACCCCTGCGCCGTTCCCTCAGAGAGCGCCAGATCTCCTTTGGGAGCCGGGCGGGTCACACGTCGACCAGCCGAGGTTCGGCGATGGTGGAACCGGACAGTACGCGGCGAGCTATGGCGTGCCCGCAGACGCCACGCAGCACCAACCCCAGCACGAGCCCATCGGTCCCGGCACGGAGCCGTCGCCTCCACCACCCAACGGACCGGCCCCCTCGCAGACACCCAAGCGCGAGTCGCGCTCCGGCTTGCTCGCACCGATCGCAGCCGCAGTCGTCCTCATCGCCGGCATCGGGTTGCTGATCGTGAACAGCGGCAGCTCCGACGAACCTGTGGTCAGCACCCCGTCGCAGATCGCAGAGGTCGGCGATCCTGACGAGCCGACGGTGCAGAGCACGGTCCCGAGCGACTCCACGGTCCAGCCAGTCGTCACCAACGAGTTGCCTCCGGAGCCGACCATCCCGATCCAGACCTCACCGCCACTCATCGAACCCACCACCATCCCAGCCGACGTCGAACCCGTCACGACCCCTGCCCCCGAAACCAACCCACCCGTGGCCGGTGGGCCGACACAGGCCGAGTTGGATGCGGCACTCCTGACCATCGATGACATCGGCCCCGGCGACTGGACCGAGGAATCACCCGACTTCACGGAGTTCTGCGACACCGTCCCCGACGCCGCGACGCCCGACGCAAGAGCCGATTCGGTGTTCGGCACGGTCCTCACCGACCCGATCGTCGTCCGTCAGATCAGCAACACGCTACTGACCTACGCAACGGCCGAGCTCGCAGAACAGGCATTCACCTCCGACGTTGCCGAACTCATCGCCTGTAACGGAACCGCGACCGATCTCGGTGGCGACCAATATCGAGTGCAGGTCACCAGCAGCTCGTTCACTGCCGAGGAGGCAGCGATCTTCCCGTGTTCGGATCAGACGTCGTTCTTGATCGTCCAGCTCATCAACGACGAACTCGCCGTGCCCTTCATCGCGCAGTCATCGTTCGCCTTTCGATGTGGGCGCAACATCACGGTGACCGCGCTTGGTACGACGCTCGATATCCAAGACCTCGAAGACGAGAACTTCACCAATGCTGCGGTGATCTCCAATGTCAACGCCGGCAACCTCCCGGGTTCCTGAGTCGGAGCGAGTGGGACCTACTCGGCGATCCACGCCTGGATGATCTTGCCGGCGATGCTGATCGTCGGTGGCACCATCGGGAGGTCGTCTTTTCGGTACCAGTTCGCATCGAGGATCTCACCCTCTTCGCACACGATGTCGCCATCGACATAGTTGGCCCGGAACCCGACCATGAGGCTGTGCGGGAACGGCCACGGCTGACTCCCCACGTAACGCACGTCATCGACGTCCACGCCGACCTCTTCTTTGACCTCCCGAATCACCGCTCCTTCGAGGTCCTCGCCCGGCTCCACGAACCCAGCGAGGCAGGAGTACATCGGCATCGGGAAGTTGACGCCACGGGCCAGCAGCGCCTCCTGATCCGGACCTGGCTCACCGCGAGTCACCAGCGTGATCATCGCAGGAGCGACGCGGGGATATGAGATGAGCCCGCAGTCCGGGCACTTCATGCCGCGCTCGCCTGCCGACGGTTCCATCGCCGCTGCACACCGACCGCAGAATCGGTGGGTGCGTGCCCAGCCAATGGTTTGCACGGCTCGGCCGGCCAGCAGCCATTCGGCCTCTGTCCCGATCGCGAAGTACCCGTACAGATCGACCGATGCGCCGTACGACGGGTCGTCGCCGTCGGGCACATCGACAGCCCACCACCCTTCGCCGTCCAGCACACCGATGAAGTGCGCCGGCCACGCTTCGTCTTCGTTGCGGTCGTCGACGAAGACCTTCGTGCCGATGACGTGGACGAATCGTCGTGGCCCGTCGAATCCGTCCGGAACGTCGTTGAGCGCGTCGTAGAGGGAGGCGGTGTTCATCGACACCAGAGCGAGGTCGGATTCCTGAGTCATCGACGCCATCTGTAGCACGCCGCCCCGGCGCGACCTCATACGCTCGGATCATGAACGCAGGCCCCGCACTCCACCCAACGGTTCAGATCCTGGCACCGCTGCTCGGCACCTGGCAGGGAACGGGAGCGGGTGAGTACCCGACGATCGACGGATTCGAGTACGACGAGACGATCACGTTCGGCCATGTCGGCAAGCCGTTCCTCGCGTATCAGCAACGAACGACGGCGAGCGATGACGGGCGCCCGCTCCACGCTGAGTCCGGATACTGGCGCATCCCATCCGACGGTCTGGCCGAGATCATGCTCGCGCACCCCACCGGCATCACCGAGGTCCTCGAGGGGTTTGCGGCGCCGAACAGTCCCGGAGCGACCGACACGGTGATCGTGGACGTGCGGTCGGCATCACTGGGTCGCTCGACGTCGGCCAAGGAAGTGACCCGCACCGAGCGCACGTTCGAAGTCACCGGTGACGTGCTCCGCTACACCGTGCGGATGGCAGCAGTGGGACAACCGCTGCAACACCACCTCAGCGCGACACTCCGCCGCGCTGGCGCTGCTGCGACGCCGGCCTGACGGTCAGCGCAGCGGAACGCCGTCGAGTTCCGCTGGGAGCTCGCTGGTGCGCAGCCACTCGTCGAAGAACGAGTCGAGATCTTCACCGGAGAATTCCTCGGCCAGTGCCTGAAAGTCATCCGTGGTGGCATTGCCGCCTCCGAACCGTTCGTTCCAGGTTCGCAGCATGTCGAAGAACACCTCGTCACCGAAGCGGACTCGCAGGGCATGCAGCGTGAACGCTCCGCGCAGATACACCTGAGCTCCGAACAACTGCTGCGGACCGGGGTCGTGAACGTGTCGTTCGAGCGCCGGGCCGGCGAACAGCAACCGTCGGATCCACTCCTCGTAAGTGAACTCCGGGTCGGATGCTTCGGCCCAGAGGGCTTCGCCGTAGGTCGCGAAGCCCTCGTTCAACCAGATGTCCTCCCACCGCTCGACCGACACGTTGTTGCCGAACCACTGATGAGCGAGTTCGTGAGCGACGATTGCCTCGGCGTCGCCGAATCCGAGGACGTCCGCACCGAAGATCGACAACGTCTGCGTCTCCAGCGCACCTCCGAACGAATCTGCGACGACCACGGAGCCGTACACGTCGAACGGATACGGCCCGAACAGTTCCTCGAAGATGTCGATCATCTCCGGCTGCGCATCGAAGATCGGCTCGACGCGTTCGGCCAACCCCGTGTCGAACACGTTGCGCACGGGCACGCCGCTCGTACTCGGCTCGTCCTCGACCACGGTGAAGTCTCCGATCACCAGCGTCGTGAGGTACGTCGCCTGTGGATCGGATTGCTCGAAGCTCCAGGTCGTTCGGTCACCGTTCACCTGGACGTCTTGCAGCGTGCCGCTCGCCGCCACCGTCAGCTCGGATGGCGCCGTGATCCGGTAGCTGAATACGGCCTTGTCACTCGGATGATCGTTGACCGGGTGGAACGTCGTGGCCGACAGCGGCTCCCCGACGACGTAGACGAACCCGTCGCGGGTGTGCCAACCGGACGGCTGTCCGACATTGCCTGCGTCGAACGCGTTGTCCACTGGAGTTCCTGAGTACCGAACGACCGCGACGAACCTTCCACCCTCGGCGATCGGTTCGGAAGGCGTGATCTCGATTTCGTCATCAGCGCGAACGAAGGCTGCGTCGACCCCGTCGATGCTGATCGCATCGATGTCGAAGCCCGTCAGCTCGAGGTTGAACGACGACAACGCCTGCGTCGCAGTGGCCTCGATCTGTGTGATCCCGGTCAGGACTTCGGTCTCGGGTTCCCAGTCGAGGTCGAGCAGGTACGCCGTCACGTCATACCCCCCGTTACCGAAATCACCGACGTAGGGGTCGTCGAGCGTCGAAGCGCCTGCGGTCGCCGCCTCGGCAGGCTCGGAATCCTCCGAGGCTTCCTCCGACACGTCGTCCTCGGGCTGCTCCGTCGTGGCCGGCGAGGTCTCGGTCGACTCGGCGTCCTCGGTGTCCCCAGCTTCATCGTTCTCGTCTGCGGTGTGTTCACGGTCCAGCGGAACCGTCGGGGTGTCACCAACGATCGGATCCGACTCCACACCGATCGCGTCGCGGCCGCCGTTTGCAGTGCACGCCGCAGCGATCACGACGGCGACGATCAGAGAACAGACGGTCTTGAACATGTGGTTTGGGCCGACTCGCATTCGCGGGCAGATCGAAGTGGACCTCGGTGTCAGCGCTGCCCGTCGCTCACACTCGCCATACTCCCAGACTCACCCACCTCGGAACGGTCGCCTCGCGGTCAGCCGACTTCGCTCGGCCGGAGCTGATTGCGTAGCTTGCGGAACATGTCTGATGTCGTGATCGTCGATGCCGTCCGCACTCCCATCGGGAAGCGCAACGGTGGTTTGTCCACCATTCACCCCGGCGAGACCCTCGGTCTCGTACAGAAAGCACTCATCGATCGCACGGGCATCGACCCGGCTGAGGTCGAGCAGGTCGTCGGCGGCAACGTCAGCCAGGTCGGCGAGCAGGCCTTCAACATCACGCGCACCGCCTGGCTCGCAGCAGGTCTTCCGCTCACCACCGCCGCCACCACCGTCGACACGCAGTGTGGTTCCAGCCAGCAAGCCACCGGGCTTGCCTCGTCCCTGATCGGCTCGGGCGTGGTCGACGTTGCGATGGCGTGCGGAGTCGAAGCCATGAGCCGTGTGCCGATCGGTGCGAGCGGGAACAAGAAGCTCGGACTCGGCGTGCCCATTCCGAAGCCGTACTTCGAGCAGTACGAGATGACCTCACAGTTTGAGGGCGCAGAACGCATCGCTGACAAGTGGGAGATCACCCGCGAAGACACCGACGCATTCGGTTTGGCCTCACAGCAGCGCGCCATCCAGGCGTGGGAAGAAGACCGTTTCGCCGGCCAGTACATCAGCGTCGAGGCACCCGTTGTCGATGAGGAGGGAAAGCCCACCGGGGAGACGCATCTGGTGGAGCGCGACGAAGGCTTGCGCGAGACCTCGATGGAGAAGCTCGCCACGCTCAAGCCCGTGGCGCGAGAGAACGGCGTGCACACCGCTGGCAACGCATCGCAGATCTCCGACGGTGCGGCGGCGTTGCTGATGATGACGCAGGAAAAGGCAGACGAACTCGGCCTGCAGGCTCGAGCGCGCATCGTCGACAGTTGCCTCGTCGGCACCGATCCGGAGTTGATGCTGACAGGCCCCATCGACGCCACCCAGCGATTGTTGAAGCGCAACGAGTTGTCGATCGACGACATCGACGTGTTCGAACTCAACGAAGCATTCGCATCCGTCGTGCTCGCCTGGGCCAAGGAAACCGGCGCCGACCTCGCCAAGACCAACCCGAACGGCGGGGCGATCGCACTCGGCCACCCACTGGGAGGCACCGGCGCGTTCCTGATGACCAAGGCGCTCTACGAACTGGAGCGGACCGAGGGCAAGTACGCGCTCGTGTCGATGTGCTGCGGCGGCGGTTTGGGTACGGGAACGCTCATCGAGCGTCTGTGAGCGACTGGCTTCTCGATCTCCCGAAGGTCGAGCTGCACTGCCACCTCGAAGGATCGATGTCGTCGGCGACCGTCAAGGCGCTCGCGACAGCGCACGGCGCCGATTGGTCCGAGGTGTGGACCGGCAAGATCCCCGATCACTTCTCGTTCGTCGACTTTCCCGACTTCGGACGGCAATACCTGTTCGGGCTGTCGTTGCTCAAGCGCGAAGGTGCGCTCGTGACCGCGGTCGATGATCTCGCTGCGCAGCTCGCTGAACAGAACGTCCGGTACGTGGAGCTGACGACGACCGCCTACAGCCACTTCCTCAACGGCATGCCTCGCGAGCAGTACCGCGACGAACTCGACGAAGGGCGCCGGCGTGCCGCGGAACGCGGCGTCGAGGTCAGCTGGGTGATCGACATTCCACGCGATCTGGAGATGCCTGGCGAGGGCGTCACGGTCGACTACCTCGAGTCCGCCCTCACACCGAACGGGCTGATCGGCATCGGACTCGGCGGCTACGAGGTCGGCTTTCCGGCGGCACCATACGCAGACCAGTTCCGTCGGGCGAAGGCGCTCGGATTGCACGCGCTACCGCACGCGGGCGAGACCGAGGGGGCCGACAGCGTTCGACAAGCCGTCGTCGACCTCGGCGCCGAGCGGGTCGGCCATGGCGTCCGCGTGCTCGAAGATCACGAACTCACCCAGCGCCTCGTCGACACGGGGATCATGTGCGAGGTCTGTCCGACTTCGAATCTGCTCCTGGGCGTGGTCGACGACATCGCCGATCATCCGCTGCAACGAATGATCGATGCGGGCCTACGCGTGTGCGTGAACACAGACGATCCGGGATGGTTCGACACCGATCTCGTCACCGAACTCTCGATTGCGAGCGAAGAGCTCTCTGTTGGCCGACCACAGCACCTGGCAATGCAGCGAGACGCGACCGCAGCCTGCTTTGCTCCCGCAGACGTCCGTCGGCGCATCGTCGAAGAACTCGACGTGTTCGAGCGCGCACGCACCTGACCCGGATAGAACGGCGACGTGAGCCCCCTCCGCCCCGCCATCATCGCACTCGTGGCGCTGGCATGTGGGGCGTGCGAAACCTCCGATGCGTCGGTTCCGACCACGATCGTTCGTGAATCGGTCGAAGCGAATGCGACCGTTGCCTACGTGGTCGACGGCGACACGATCGATGTCGTCTTCGACGGTGGCCCGGAAAGCGAAGAACGCATTCGCCTCATCGGCATCGACACCCCGGAGACCAAACGACCGGAGACTCCGGTCGAGTGCTACGGCCCTGAGGCCACGGCGTTCACCGAGGCGTTGCTCCCGGTCGGGACGCCGATCCGGATCGAGCGAGACACGGTCAATCGGGACGATTTCGGACGCCTGCTCGGCTACGTCTACCGCGCCGAAGACGGCATCTTCGTCAACTACGAAACCATCCGCCAGGGTTTCGCCACTCCACTGTCGATCGAACCGAACACGACCTACGAATCACTGTTCGTCGACGCCGCCCGAGCCGCTGAGTCCGACGACGTCGGACTCTGGGCCGCCTGCACGGAGTAGCGTTCGTTCTCGTGAGTTCACTCGTGGAACGGCTGGGGTACTCCCCCGACACGAAAGCCGTGATTCTGTCGTGCGACGACCTCGGCGCCAGTCATGCGTCGAACGAGGGCGTCTTCCAAGCGCTGCACGAGGGGTCGGCGACGTGCGCATCGCTGATGGTGCCAGCGGCATGGGCGTGTCACGCTGCGAACAATGCTCGAGACGAGGACGACATCGGCGTGCACCTCACGCTCAATTCCGAGCACGGCTGCTACCGCTGGGGCCCGGTCACGCACTCCCCGTCACTGCAATCGGGTGAGGGCGGCTTTCCTCGCACGCTCGAGGACCTGTGGGATCACGCCGACCCAACCGAGGTGCTGCGCGAGCTTCGTGCTCAGGTCGAACGAGCCATGGTGTGGGGCCTGGACGTCACCCACCTTGCTCCCCACCTGTCGGCGATCACGCTGCGGCCCGAGTTCTTCGACGTGTACCTCGAACTCGCCTGTGAATACCAACTGCCGATACGGCTGCCATCCACGATCTCCGCAGAGCAAGCTGGCTTTTCGTTCCGCACGCTCGCTGCCGAGGAAGGCGTCGTGTTTCCCGACCACTTCGACCACGACTGGCGCGCCGGGAGCACGTCTCGTGTTTTCGATGCGATTTCCGCGCTGCAACCGGGCGTGACGGAGATCCACGTCCAACCTGCGATCGACACGCCTGAAGTTCGGGCGTTTGCCGGCGACGCCGCTGACGGCTGGATTGCCGACCTCGAACTCGTGACGAGCGACGACTTGCGTCAGCGCCTCGAAGACTCGGGAGCTGTGATGCTCGGGTTCCGAGCGCTCCGCGAGCTCATGCGTTCCTGATCGATCAGGCGGTGGCGACCAGTGCAGCGATCGCTGATTTGGGTGCCCCCGATTTGAACAGCGCGAGCACCTCGCCAGAGTCTCCAACGGCTTTGAGCTTGCCGCGCATGAACGCAACGCTCGGGTCGAAGTCATCAGCGGCCGCATCGACGATCGGAACCGTGATCACGATGTCGGCGTCATCGGGTCCGTCGACGCGTTCGTCCTTCTTCGCCACCACGACCCTGTATTGAACGCTCATGCGTTGGCAGTCTCGCGGATGCCGGCGAAGAGATCGCGCTCGGTGTCCGACTCCGGGATCGGACCGACCTCGTTGCGAGCCAAGATCCAGTCCTCCCACGGGTAGGTCTCAGCGAGCTGTTCGTCACTGAGCCCGAACCACCAGCCGGCGTTCGGGTCGACCTGTGTCGCGTGCGCACGCAGCGCTCCGGTTCGCGCCCACTGGTAGTCGGCGACATCGACCTTGGTGGTGATGCGATGGTCTTGCCCATCTCGGGCGAGCCACTCATCCGAGAACGGCGACTCGCCGGTGTACTTCAGCATCGCCTCGTGGACTGCGAGAATTCGGGCCTTGGCCCACACCGAGTAGTACAACTTCGACGGCTGGAACGGCTCGCCAAGCTCCGGGTACCACGTGGGGTCGCCCGCTCGATCGAACGCCAGCACGGAGATGTCGTGCACGCGCAGATGATCCGGATGGGGATAGCCGGCTTGATCGTCGCCGTAGGTGATGATCACCTGTGAGCGAGTCCGACGAATGATCGCAACCAGGCGGCCGACAGCTTCATCGAGGTCCGCTTGATGAAAGCACTCAGGATGCTCGTTCGGCTCGGTGTCCGCCATCCCCGAGTCGCGGTATCCGAGCATCACGACCTCGTCGAAGCCGATCACCTCGGCGGACGCCGCAAGCTCGGGTGCCCGCATCGAGGCGACCAACTCACGCTCGGCTTCAGGTGTCAGTCCGTGGAACGGCTGGCCCTCCTCGCGCAGCGACGGATTCTGAAGGTCTCCCTCCTCTCCGCCGGTACAGCAGACCAAGATCGTCTTGGCGCCTTCGGCCTTGTACTTCGCAAGCGTGGGTGCCCCCTTGGACGCTTCGTCGTCGGGGTGGGCGTGCACCGTCAAGATGGTCAGCGGAACGTTCGTCTCGGACACCCCCTGCACGCTATCGACCGACCTCCGACGGGCATCACCGGTTGGCCCCGAGGTGGCGACTCCGCCACGAACGCGACCGATGCCGGGACTATCCTCGCCCTCCGTGCCTCGACGAACCTCTCGCCTCGTGGTCGTCGTGACGACGGCCGTGATCCTCGCGTCCTGCGATGTCGGAGACGGCACCACACTGCGCGATCCGGTTGCGCCCACAACGTTGCCTCCCCCCGACACCACACCCCTCGAGACGGTCCCACTCGAGGATCCTGCACTCGATGGCGCTCCGGCAATCGAGTCGCTCCCCGCACCGACCAACCCCGCCACGATCGCCGAAGGTGACGCTGCGACGGGCGGTTTCCAGGTCTTCGCACCATGGGCCGCCGGGGCGCCGATCGACATTCGGTACACGTGTGACGGATCGAATGCGTCTCCGGCGTTGTCGTGGACGGGTGTCCCCGAAGGAACACAAGAGATCGCGATCAGCCTGGTCGACGAGACCAACCTGTCGAACGGTCGACCGTTCATCCACTGGGTGCTGAGCGGCATCGACCCGAGCCTCGACCGACTCGCCGAGAACGAGGTCCCATTCGGCTCGACTCGGGGCCTCAACTTCTTCGGAGACGTCGACTACACCGGGCCATGCCCCGACCCCGGAACAACTGCGTCCTTCTCGATCACCGTGTTCGCACTCAACCAACAAGTCGAACTTGCCGATGGAACTCCTGCAGCAGAATTGCTGGACGTCATCGGGACAGTGACGATCGACTCGACGAGCTCGATCGGAACCGTCAGCCGCTGACGTCCTCATCACCGTCTGCGCAACAGACGGGGCGGCACCTCGCCTCGCCGAAACGGGACCGACGATGAACGACGACAATCACGAGACGCCAGCCACCACACCGCTGCCGCCGCCTGTCCCGCGGCCTGCCTCGACCCTCGACGGCGAGCCGACGATCGACACGCGATTCGGCCCGAACGTACATCGCCTCTTGAACGACGACGGCGCAGCTGTCGCGTGGGTCGGCGCCGACGGCACCATTCGCGACCTGACCCAGCCGATGCTCGATCTGATCGGAGCGTCATCGGTCGACGACGTCACCGCCGGATCGCCAGCGGACGGCGTCCTACGCTCGTTCCTCGATCACCTGCCGAGCGAACTGTCCCGTGGGGGGAACCACGTCTGGCGAGGCCGCATCGACCATCGCGACGCCACCGGGCACGGCCTGGTGTTTCGGGCCACGGCGAGCCCACTGGCAGACACGCCCGGCGACGAGCCCGGCGACATTGCGCTCGTCATGCATGACATGACGTCGCAGAACGACCAGCTCCAAGACCTCACCCGTCGAGCCACTCATGACCCGCTGACCGGGCTCGTCAACCGGCACCAATTGCTGGCCCAGCTGTCGCAGGCGATCGCAGCGCAACGTTCCCGGCCTGGCCACGTCGCCGCGATCTTCATCGATCTCGACAACCTCCAATACGTCAACGAGGCATTCGGAAATGCCGCGGGCGACCGCCTGCTCGTGTCATCAGCTCGACGCCTCGAGCAGGCACTTCGCCCCGTCGATCGGGTCGCTCGCATCGGCAGCGACGAGTTCTTCGTCGTCGCGAGCGGTGTCGGCGACTCCGACTCTGCCTTGGAACTCGCGGAGCGCGCACGCCGAGCGCTGACCGGCCAACTGCGGGTCGGTGAGCTGGATCTCGAGTTCTCGGTCAGCGTCGGCGTGGCACTCAGCGACGCCGAACTCCTCGATCTGGACAACGACGACGCTGCTGCGATGTTGATCAGCAACGCCGACTCGGCAATGAACCAGTCGAAGCACAGCGGTCGCGACCGCTGCACCCTGTTCACGGCGGCGATGCGCTCGAAAGCTCGCGAACGAACCACCATGGCGCGGGCGTTGGCGCAGGCCCTCACCGACGGCGACATCACCGTCGACTACCAACCAATCCGTTCCGCAGTCTCAGGGGCCGCTGTCGCCGCGGAGGCCCTGGTTCGGTGGACCCACCCGACCTCCGGAGTCGTCGATGCGCTCACCGTCGTCGAGGTCGCCGAAGAGTCGGGGACGATCGGCCGACTCGGAGAACTCGTGCTCGGTCACGCACTCGCGGATCTCGCCCGTTGGCGAGCGTCGGGCATCGTCGACGCATCGTTCGCGGTCCACGTCAACGTCTCTCGCGTCCAGCTGGGATCGACGGCCTTCGTGAACGTCGTCGCGGATCGCCTCGCCCGTCACGACCTCGACCCGTCCCAACTGGTCCTCGAGGCACGCGAATCACCGCTCCTCGGCCGCGAGTCGGAAGTGATCCGCTCCATCAAGGCGCTTCGCCGGCTCGGCGTGCAGATCGCCGTCGACAACTTCGGAACCGGTTCGAAGGCGCTGGCGGTACTGACCGATGTGGGCGCCGACGTCCTCAAACTCGATGGTGCTCTGGCATTGCCATCAGGCTCTTCCGACGCCGATCTCCGGCTGGTGCGCGCCGTCGTCCTCCTCGCTCACGCGCTGGACATCGCAGTCGTCGCACAGCACATCGACGATGACGCGCAGCTACATCAGCTGCGAGCCGCTGGCTGCGACATGTTGCAGGGCAACCTGCTCGGCCCACCGACTGCCGCCGACATGACCGACTTCTCGAGTTCTCTGCTGGTGTGACGTCGCTCGCTGGCGTTTCGGATTCGGTCAGAGATCGCTCGATAGCCTGACATCGTGCCGCTGCCGCTGCCTTCGTCCGATCCAGGAGATGCCGACCGCAGGTCGACGCTGCCGCCCCCACCGACATCCAAGCCAGCTGCACCGTCTGGACTCCCGGCCGCACCGTCGGCTTCGGAGGCGTGCTATCGCCACCCCGATCGGCTGGCGGGCCGTCGATGCACACGATGCGGCAAACCCGCGTGCGTCGACTGTCTGCACCAGGCCTCGGTCGGCAGCAACTGCTCCGACTGCGTGAAGGCAGCGCGACCCGATATCAAGACTCGCGCCCGGTACTGGCAGGCGGGCAAGCCAGCGATCGTCACCACGACGTTGATCGGCATCAACATCGCCGTCTTCATCGGCCTGGGGCTGCTGTACGGCCTGGGCGACATGTTCGCAGGCTCTCGGACAGAAGCGCATGCTCGCTTCGCACTCCTCGGAGGAACCCTCGACGGAAGTGGCGGCCTCATCGGAACCGGCAATGGCGACGCGATCCTGTCGAGCGGCAACGAGTGGTACCGCCTGATCACCAGCGGGTTCTTGCACTACGGCATCATCCACATTGCGTTCAACATGTACATCCTGTTCATGCTCGGCAACATGCTCGAGCCGCAACTGGGTCGGATCAAGTTCTTGGCGGTCTACTTCGCTTCGATGCTCGGTGGGTCCGCCGGCGCAATCATGCTGCAACCCAACGGTCTCGCAGCCGGCGCGTCAGGTGCTGTCTTCGGCCTGCTCGGCGCTGCTGCGGTGGGGATGTGGCATCAAGGCATCAACCCGTTCTCCACCGGCGTCGGGCGCTTGTTGTTGATCAACCTCGCCTTCACCTTCCTGTGGCCGAACATCTCCATCGGAGGCCACCTCGGCGGCGTGCTGGCCGGGTCGGTCTGCGCGTTCGTCATCATGGCGCCCGCCTACAAAGGGTTTCCACGATGGGCCGCCCCGGTGACACCAGCGGTCGTCGCGGTGGTTGCGCTGGTTGCCTCGTTCGTCGCGGTTCGCTGATCGAAGAACTCACGACGTCGTCGAGTCGCAGCGGCCGTAGCCTCGAATCATGGCTCTGCGTCAGACGCACATCGACCGCATCCGCGACGGAAGCTTCGACACCCTGATCATCGGCGGCGGGATCAACGGCGCGGTGACCGCAGCTTCGCTCGCTGGTCGTGGCGCCAGCGTCGCGCTCGTGGATCGCGGTGACTTCGGACACTTCACCAGTCAGGCGTCGTCCAATCTCGTGTGGGGCGGCTTCAAGTACCTCGAGAACTACGAGCTGTGGCTCGTGTTCAAGCTGTGCCAGTCGCGCAACCGACTGATGCGCTCGTACCGAGCGAACATCAAGGAGATCGGCTTCTACGCAGCTCTCCAGGACAAGCCATACAAACCGTGGTTCGCCGCACTCGGAGCGTTCGGGTATTGGCTCATCGGTCAGTTCGGCACCAAACCGCCTCGCTACCTCTCCACCGAAACGATCGAGAAGGAAGAACCGGCCATCACGACCGACACCGTCGCAGGCGGCATCGAGTATCGAGACGGGATCCTGATCGACAACGATGCGCGTTTCGTGTTCAGTTTCGTGCGCTCGGCAATCGAAGCCGGAGCCGCGGCTGCGAACTACGTCGAGCTGGTTTCGGCCGAACGAGATGGCGATCGCTGGGTCGCCCAACTCCGCGACGTCGACACCGGCGAGGAGTTCAAGACCTCGGCCCGCACCATCGTCAACGCCGCGGGCCCGTTCGTCGACGAGACGAACCGCGGCTGGGGCCTCGAGACCGACCATCGCATCGTCTACTCGAAGGGCATCCATCTCGTCGTTCCGCGACTGACGACCAAGCGGCACAACAAGGTGCTTGCGTTCTACGACGATGACGAGCGCCTGTTCTACGTGATTCCGATGGGTGCCCGCTCGGTGATCGGCACCACCGACACTCGAGTCGACTCTCCGTTCACGGAGGTCACCGACGACGACATCGAGTTCTTGCTGGCGCAGATCAACGCCCGGATGGATCTCGACTCACCGCTCACCCGCGACGACATCATCGCCGACCGCTGCGGCGTGCGGCCGTTGGTCGTCAAGACGGACGGCGGCGACCAGCAGGACGTCGACTGGACCAAGCTGTCCCGCAAGCACGCTGTGGAGACCGACCACCGGCAACGAGTCGTCACGATCTTCGGCGGAAAGCTCACCGACTGTCTGAACGTCGGCGAGGAGGTCGCCGCGGAGATCGAGGAACTCGGCGTGCCACTCGAACGCGACCTGCACAACTGGTACGGCGAGCCGGCGAAGGCGACGAAGAAGGAGTTCTTCCGCCAGGCCCGGTTGATGAAGCTCGACCGGCTTCGCCCGAAGCCCGATCTCGAACCATTGTCCGACCGGCTGTGGCGGCGCTACGGCCGGCGAGCGTTCGCCATGCTCGACGCGATTCGCGAAGAGCCAGCGATGGCCGAAGACATCATGGGCTCGGCCGACTACATCCGGATCGAGCTGCACGAGGCCGCACGATCTGAGATGGTCACGAAGCTCGAGGACTTCATGCGCCGACGTTCAAAGATCGAGTTGGTGGTCCGCGACGCGGACATCAATGCGTCGGCCGGGCTCCGAGAGGTCGCAGAGATCCTGTTCGGCGACGCCGATGCCGACCGACGACTCGCCGAGTACTTCGGCGGCGAGGACCGCGTGCCCGAAGCCGTCAAGGCCGGTCCACCGCCGACCGAAGCAACGAAGTCGGCCGGCGACACGCTCGTCTCACCTCGCTGAACGACGACATGCTCGGTCTGCTTCGTCGCTGGTTCACACGCCCAACCCCTGAGTTCGACCCCGCGTGGGAACCCATGCTGCTCGAGAAGTACGCGCATTGGTCCACCCTCGAGGGTGGCGAGCTCGAGCGAATGAAGATGTTGACGGCGAGGTTCATCGCCGACAACGACTGGGAGGCCGCCCAGGGCATGGAGATCACGACCGACGTCCAAGTCTTGGTTGCGGCGCAGGCCGCGATGTTGTTGCTCGGACTCGAGATCGACGAGTACTTCGACGTGACGTCGATCATCATGCACAAGTCGACGGTGCGCCTCCGTGGCGTTCGCCGCGGTGCGGCTGGCACCATGCGTGATGGGGTCCAGCACCTCGCCGGTCAGGCGACGCCGAAAGGACCGGTCGTGCTGTCGTGGGCTGCAGTCAAGCGTGGGGCGTCGCGCTCGGGAGGCGGAGACAACGTCGTGTATCACGAGTTCGCTCACCGTCTCGACATGTTGGACGGATTCACCGACGGCACGCCACCCCTCGGCAGCGAGGAAGCCGCCGCTCGTTGGGCGCAGGTGTGCACCCCGGCATACGAGCGTGTCCAGGCGGGCGACTCGGTGCTCCGGGGCTACGCCGCCACGAACATCGCCGAGTTCTTTGCCGTCGCTACCGAGGCGTTCTTCAATCGGCCAGAGGTTCTCGCTGAGCACGAACGAGACCTCTACGACGAGCTTCGGCGCTTCTTCGGCCAGGACCCAGCCCGCCGAATCCAGTCGTCACCAACGTGACGTCGGTGACGCCTACCGAAGGTCAAGTTATGCCTGTTTTCTGCCGATGAACTCGTGTGAAAGTTTCAGAACGACTGACAGGTTTTTCGTTCGCCCTGCGACTCCTCACGCTCGTACTCGTCCCACTGCTGGCGCTCGGCGTGCTGTCCTTCCAGCGGATCGAGAGCGAACAGGCAGCCGCGACGAGTGCGCGACGCCTCGTCGATGAGGCTCGTTTGCAGCAATCGATCGCTGCGGTCTACGCGCCGGCACAGCTCGAACAGATCGCGCTGGAAGGACTCGCAACAATCGACGAACTGGGCGTTCCGAGAGAATTCGTCGTCGCCGCGGCCGGTGTCGACTTCGAGAGCACGTACGGCACCAACGCCGTACAACTCGACCTCCGCCTCGACGAACTCGCCCGAGACCATTCGGACGCCGAGACCAGCAACGGCTCCACCTTGGGTGAGCGGCTGAGCTTCATTCGCGGCGAGCTCGCCGTCCAGCGGCGACTCTCCGACGAAGGTCGCGCCACCCAGACCGACGTGCGCACCGTCTTCGCCGGACTCGAAGACCTGCTCTCCGAGGCCCTCGTCGCGGGCGTCACTTCGACCGCTACCGGTCAGCCAGCGTTGAGTTCGGTCTCGACGAGCGCCGGCGCCCAGCTCACTTCACTCAACGAGGTGCTGTCGACCGCCGGCGACCGCGGTACAGCGCTCCTCAACGGCCTCCTGGACCCGACAGCGGTGGGCGCAGCCAGCCTCCAACGCGCCACGAATCGACTCGACTTTGCGATCGAGCGCTGCGCCGAAGTGCTGGCCCCAGCTCAACGGGAACGCTTCGATCAACTCATCGCCGAACTCAAGCCCGTCCCCGAGCCGCTCACGAGCGCCAGGGAGGTCGAGTCGATCGCAGTGGACTTCGACCCCAACTACATCGAGACGTCGGCGAGCGCAGTCCTCGACCAAGTCGCGTTCCTCGGGTCGCTCGAGGAGTACTCCAACGAGTTCCACACCACCGTCGTCGACGACCTGGAACACGAAGCCGTCGACGCGACCGCTGCGGCAGCGCGCATTCGGCTGCTCGCTGCGGTCGTTGCGATCCTGAGCCTCACCATCGTGGCGCTGTTGGCGTTCTCGACGTTGCGTCCACTTCGCCGACTCACGTTGCGGGCGCAAGCGATCTCCGACGGCTCGTTCGATGTCGAGCCGCTCGAACACCACGGCCCACGAGACGTTCGGATCCTGACGAGCACCATGAACTCGATGACGGCCACACTCCGCTCGGTCGATCAAGAGGTTGCCGACCTCGCCTCTGGCGCGTCCAGCGGCAACGACCGTCACATCCCCGGGGCAATCGGCGTCTCGATCAGTCAGTCATTCGATCGGATCGAGGCCGCGACGTCGAAGCTGCACGCGAGCGAGCAGCTCGCAGTCGCCATCATCGAGCAGGCTGCCGATGCGATCTGGACGATTGATGAGCACGGCATGGTCACGATGGCCAACCAGGCCTCCGTCGAGCTCACGGGGATCTCCGCAGACGAACAGATCGGCATGCCGCTGAGACTGCATGTTCCGAACAACGATGGCGAGGCGACGATCACGACTCCGTCGGGTGAGACCGCCCGCCTCCTCGTCGCCAGCAGCGAGTTCGAAGCTGGCGACCGCCCGTTGACCACCGTGATCGCACGCGACATCTCCGAACGACTCCGGTTCGAAGAGAAGCTCGCCTACCAAGCGCACCACGACGCTCTGACCGGGCTCCCGAACAGGTTCGCAGTCCTCGAGGCCCTCTCCGCCTTGGGGCCAGAGGATCCGCTCGCTGTGTTGTTCGTGGACCTCGATGGCTTCAAGTCCGTGAACGACACTCACGGCCATGTGGCTGGCGACCGAGTACTCACGGAAGTCGGTCGACGCCTCTCCGACAATGTGCGCCCCGGTGACTTCGTCGGTCGCCTTGGTGGCGACGAGTTCGTGGTCATCATGCACGACATCGCCCAGGACAGCGACGCAACGTCATTCGGATACCGACTCATTCGTGAGATCGAGCAGCCATACGACGACGAGAACCACCTCTTCTCGCTGTCGGCCAGCATCGGTATCGCCATGTTCTCTCGAGGACTCGGCGCGGAAGCATCAGGCCCACTCGATGCGATTCGTCGGGCAGACTCCGCCGTCTACGCAGCGAAGCGGCGCGGCCGCGGCCGCGTCGAGGCGTTCGACGAACGCCTCCAAGCACAGATCGTTCAACAAGCCGACATCGAGCTTGCGCTGCGCAGCGCTGTCCGCAACGACGAACTCGAGCTCCACCTTCAGCCCGTCCACGACGTCGTACTGCAGCGGTTCACCGGCGTGGAAGCGCTGGTTCGATGGAACCGCCCCGGCCACGGAATGGTCTCCCCCGGCGATTTCATCCCCGTCGCCGAACGTTCCTCCCTGATCGACGAGATCGGTCGATGGGTCTTGACCACGGCATGCTCGACCCTGGCCCGGTGGGCCGAGGACGACCGCACCGCCGACCTCACGATCGCCGTCAACATCGCTGGCTCCCACCTGCTCGACGGGGACCTCGTTCACGATCTCGACGGCGCACTCCACCTGACCGGCGCCGACCCGCGACTGCTCGAGTTCGAACTCACCGAAACGCAGCTCATGGAGGACCACACCCGGGCCGCCGACATCCTCGAACAGATTCGCGCTCGAGGCATCAACGTTGCGATCGACGACTTCGGAACCGGCTACTCCTCCATGGCGTACCTCCGTGGCCTGCCGATCGACACGCTCAAGATCGACCGCAGCTTCATCGCTCCGATCGGCGAAGCCGACGCTTCCGGGGGCACCGTCGACACGACGGTCGTCGATGCACTGTTGTCCATTGGTCACGCATTGGGCTTGTCCGTCGTTGCCGAGGGAGTCGAGACTCAACAGCAACTCGACTACGTCGGCGCGCACGGCGCCGACCGGATCCAGGGCTTCTTCCTCGCACGACCGATGCCGATCGCGGATGCGGAGCGCTTCTTGCACAAAGCCGTGCGGGCCACGTCACCCACGAGCTGAGACGACTTCTCCACGAGCTGAGAATGCTGAGTCGAAAGCACTCAACATTGTAACGGTTCGGTGTTTTCGGTCTCGCACGTATTCCCAATCGAATCCAGTTGTGGCATCTTGAAGACATGCAAGAAGTCCTGTCCGCCTCCCTCGAGCTCCCGACGATTGTCTTCACCGTCCTGCTGGCCATTTCGGGCTGCATGTGGCTGCTGTCGCTCGTCGGAGCGATCGACGTCGAGGTCGACGCCGCTGACGGACTCCTCGACGACGCGCTCGAGCCGATGAACCTGTCGGAGGTTCCCGCCACCGTGCTCCTCACGGTATTTGCCCTCGGCGGCTGGTTCGTCTCGGTTCTGGCCAGCGTCTTCCTCCTCGACGGTCGGAGCGGAACGGCACTCGTCATCACCTCGGTGGCGATCGGGGTCGGTGCCGCGATCGCAGCGATCGGATTCGTGATGTGGGTCTCACCGCGTCTCGCGCTCGTGTTCGTCACGACGACCGCTCCGTCAAAGCGTGAGCTCCTCGGTCGGATTGCCGAGGTGCGTTCGGCAACGGTGACGGAATCGACGGGTCGCGGCGAAGCCACCTGGCCCGACGGCACCGTCTCGACCGTCGACCTGCGGACCACTGCCGGCACCGGCGTAGCCGCCGGCGAGCTGAAGCGGGGCGACTTCGCCCTGATCGTCGATTGGGACGAAAAGGCCGACGACTTCTTCGTCGATCGAGTACCAGCTGAGCTGATCGATTGACCCGATCAGTGGGCCGGGGACACATCCCCGTACATCGCGCGCACCGTTTCGGCCATGATGTCTCGAACAGCACGGCCAACCACCGATTTCACCACCCGATGATCGTCGACCGCCTCCACCAGGCAGCGGCAACGATCATCCATTCAAGAAAGAGCCAGTGATTCAACATGGGAAGTGTCCTCGCAGCGGCCGGCATCGTCGTCGTCGTCGTGGTCATCGTCATCCTCCTCGTCGCCCTGATGGTGTCGAGACTGTTCCGCAAGGTCCCGCAGGGCCAGGCACTGGTGGTGTCAAAGTGGCGATCGGTCGTGGTCACCTTCACCGGCCAGATCGTGATTCCCGTGGTCCACAAGGCCGAGATCATGGACATCTCGGTGAAGAACATCCAGATCGAACGTCGCGGCAAGGGCAACGGATTGATCTGCAAAGACAACATCCGTGCCGACATCTCGATCGAATTCTTCGTCAAGGTCGATCCGACCGAGCAGGCCGTCAAGAAGGTGGCTCAGGCGATCGGCTGTGAGCGCGCCTCTGACATCGCCACGCTGAACACGCTGTTCGCAGCCAAATTCTCCGAGGCGCTCAAGACCGTCGGCAAGAAGTTCGAGTTCGAATCGCTCTACACCGACCGCGATTCGTTCCGCGACGAGATCGTCGAGATCATCGGCAAGGACCTGAACGGTTACGTCCTCGAAGACGTCGCCATCGACTACCTGGAGCAAACCCCGCTGGCCGACTTCGATCCGGACAACATCCTCGACGCCGACGGCATTCGCAAGATCACCGAGCGGACCGCCGTCCAGCACATCGAAACCAACAAGGCCGAGCAACTCGAGCGCGAAGAGACCACGCGTCGCACCGTCGACGCCGACAAGGCCGTGTTCGAGATGGAGCGCGACCGCGCCGAGGCAGAGGCTCGCCAGCAGCAAGAGATCCGCACGGTCCAGGCCCAGGCCGACGCCGAGGCTAAGCAGATCGAAGAGGCCGAGCGCAAGAAGGCCGAAGAAGCCCGCCTCGCCACCGAGCAAGGCATCGGCGTTGCCGGCGAGAACAAGGACCGCGAAGTTGCGATTGCCGGATTGAACCGCGAGCGCGTCGTCCAGGTCGAAGCGGAGAACATCGAGCGCGACCGCCTGCTCGCAGTGACCGGTCGTGAGACCGCCGTGGCCGAAGCCAACAAGGAGAAAGAAGAGCGTGCTCGCGAGCTCGCCGATGTCGCCCGCGGACGTGTCGAAGCCGACCTGGGTGTCGCAGAGAAGGAAGAAGCCATCGCGACGCTGCGCGTTGTTGAAGAGGCCCAGCGCTCGGCTGACGCCGAGATCAAGACCGCCGAAGGAACGGCTCAGGCACTGTTCGTCGGCACCGTCAAGGAGGCCGAGGCCGCACGTCAGGCCGCAAGCTCCGAAGCAGAACGAGCGACGATTCTCGCTCGCGCCAACGCCGATGCTGCCCAGCAGGACTCACTCGCGGCTCAACGCCGTGCCGAAGGCGCAAAGGCCGAAGCTGCCGCGAGCGGTCTGGCCGAGGTGCAGGTCGAGCGCGAGCGTGCCGATGCCATCCGAGCACTCGGTCTGGCCGAGGTCGAGGTCAAGCAGGCCGACGCTGTCGCCGTCCAAGAACTCGGTGCCGCCGAGGGTGCCGCAACCAAGTCCAAGCTCTCAGGTGAAGGCGAAGGTCTCGAGGCCAAGGCCCAAGGTGTTGGTGCAATGACCGCTGCCGGCCAAGAGCACGAGGAGTTCCGCCTCCGTCTCGAGACGGACAAGGAAGTCGCGCTCGCCGGCGTCAACGCCAAGGCCGACGTGGCCAAGTCCGCTGCGTCCGCGCTGGGCGAGGCGATGTCGAACGCCGACATGAAGATTGTGTCCGACGAAGGCATCGTCGAGCGGATCCTCTCGGCGGCTGGTCACGGTCAGGCGATCGACGGGTTCATCAACAGCAGCGACGGCGCACAGCGCTTGCTCAAGCCGTACCTCGATGGCGACTCCAACCTGGTCCAAGATGTCGCAGCTGGCGTCGGCGGAGTCGGCGCAACCGGCATCCGCGACCTCACCATTGCCGAGTTCGTTGCCCGACTGGGTGGCCGCATCGGCGACGCCGATGGCGGCTCGGCGCTCATCGAGCAGCTCAAGTCGGCGGTCGAATCGAGCGGAGTCGCCGGTCAGTCCGTCGGCGACGTCATCGACGTCGACTGAACCACGGCGTGACCGACACCTCCACCACCGACGAAGCAGCCGGCGAGCAGACGCTGCGCGGCGGGTCCTATGACCTGCTGCGCCGTCGGCTCGGCGGCCAGGCCGGCGAACTCGAACAGATCGCCCAACGCATCGACGCAGCACGCGTCGAAGCGTTCGGGTCGGTCGGTGTTGCGCTGACCGGCGCAGACCGACTCGCCACCGACCTCGCGTGTCTGCCGCGCGACATCGCCCGGATTGGCAACCTCCTCCTGCTCGGGTTCAACATCGATGTGGACTTGAGTATCCAGCAGCCCGAGCAGGTTTTCGCGCTGTACGAGGCCCGCGACGTCTCGTCCGACCAACCGACACTCTCCCCGCTCGCCAGCGACGATCCGCGATACTTCCTCGCCGACGCCGACTTCCGATCCGAGTTCGACAAGCTGGTCCGCTTCTTCGGCAAGAGCCGATTCGTCGACCTGCGCACGACGCAGAACCAACTGTTGGCCGTGTTCCAGGTCGGCGACCGAGTCGACGACGTCCGCGTGTTTCGTTGGACGCTCAGCGGCGACGGGGCCGAGCGCACTGCAACGTTCGTCGACGCTCGCGGCGACCGCGATTACGACTGGCCCGCGGCCCACGATCAGGACTGGACGACAGCGAGCCGCGAAGATCAGCGAGCCGGCGCGCACCCCGTGGTCTCGATCAACGACGAGGTCTTCGTCGGCTTCCGCAACGGGCGGCTGCAGCTTCGCGTCGAGACCGGCGAAGGTGGCTCACACGCGGAGATCGACGAGCCCGTAGCGAATATCGGCCAGTCGCTCGCCGACATCGCCGTTGATCACCTCACCGTCGGTGACATCCTGCTCATTCGCGTCAACCTGTACGAAGAGGCACCTCGCACGTACGTGTTCTCGCGGCGCAGCCGCTCTGGTCAGCGAGTCGACGCTGCGGGCGTCGCGTCTCGCCTCCTTCCAGGCGGCGAAGGAATCGTGTTCCCCGGTGGATTCCATCTCACGTCGACGGGCACCCGCGTGTTCGACGTCGACGTCGAGGACCTCCAATTCGAAGAACTCATCGCCGCGCCCAATGGCGAGGACGTGCTGTACGTCTTTCATCGGCGTACCAACGGCGAGTACCTCTTGATGCCGTACAACCTGGTCAAGCGGCAAGTGGCGCAGGTCATCACGGCCCACGGGTTCGCCACGTTCGCTGACGGGTCGATGATCCTGTTCCGGGACCAAGCGACCGACGCTGATCCTGCGAAGATTCACCCGATCCAGTGGTGGAAGACGCCGTACGCCGACACCGACCACGTTCCCGACGCCGGCGACGACAACCCGTGGATGCAGCGAGTTGGCAACGCGGCGCTGGTCGCCGGGCTCGGCGACGTCTATGACGTGGTACGGCTGAGCCGCGACGAGCAGCCGACCGCAAGATCCTGGGAGGGTCTGGCGTCGGCGACGCGCCGCTCGATGGATCAGCACCTCTGGTTCGTCGACGACGAAGCCGAGGGACTCCATTCCGCCGCCACCGAGGTCCTCACGACCGCCGGACAGTTGCTGGACGAGCACAAGTTGGTCGAGCGCAAGCGGTCCGCTGCACGCGCCACGTTGGCAACGGCTGAGACTTCGGTGCGCCAAGTCCTGAACGGCATTTCGACCGCATCCACACCCGACCAGGTGGTCGGTGCACTCGGCCAGCTCCGCCGTGCACGCGGTGAGATGTCGGTCGTGGCCGACACCGACTCGATCGACACCGCCCGCGTCGAAGAACTCATCGGCGAGCTCGATGAAGGCGTGGCCGAACTGTCCGAACGTGCGGTTGACGTTCTGTCGCGTCCAGGAGCGTTCGGCTCGCTGGAATCCGAGATCGCATCCGCCGAAGCGGCCGTCGCTGATTCGACGACGTCGGCACAGCTCGACGAGACCGGGGAGCGCCTCGAAGCGATCAGCAACGACCTCGATGCCGTCGTCGACACGGTGTCGGCACTCGAAGGCGGAGACCCGACGGTGCGAACCGCGATCGTTCGAAGCGTTTCGGACGTCACTGGTGCCGCCAACCGGGTCAAAGCACAGCTCGATTCGAAACGTCGAAACCTGGGCGCAGTCGAGGCCGCAGCAGCGTTCGACGCCGAGCTCGCGCTGGTCGAGCAGACCCTCAACGGCTCCGTGGCCGGCGCCACCACTCCCGACGAGTGTGACGCGGTCCTCGCCCGTCTGCTCGTCACGATCGAGCGACTCGAATCCCGTTACGGAGACGACCCCGACGCCAGCGCATCGATCGCCGAGGTGCGGTCGACCGCTCACGAAGTCGTAGGCGAACGGCGCACTGCCCTGCTCGACGAGCGAAACCGCCGCGCGACACGAATCGTCGATGCAGCCACGCGCCTGCTCGACACCGTGACCCGTCGGGCGAGCGAGTTCTCCGACGACAAGGAGATCGCTGCATTCTTCGCGACCGACCAGCTCACGTCTCGAGTGCGTGAACTGGCCGACGAACTCGAGTCACTGGACGATGCAGGCCGCGCGGCGGAGGTGCGCAGCGGACTGCGTGACGCAGCCGAGGAAGCGCGCCGACGGATCCGAGACAAAGCGGCCCTCGTGTCCGACGACGGCGCCGTGGTCTTGGGCGGCGTCCGTCTCGCTCAGAACAACCAACCGTTCGAGATGGTGCTGTCGGCCCGCCAAGGCGAGCGTGGCGACGACTCGATCGCTGCGACGATCACCGGCACCGACTTCGCCATCGACGTCAGCGACGAGCTCGACGGATTCGCCGACCTCCTCGGTCGATCGTTCCCATCAGAAACACGCGATGTGTCACGCAGCGAATACCTCGCATGGGCCGTGCTCGAATCGATGACCGCCCAGCCAGGCGGGCTGGCCGAACTCCTGACCGCTACCGCAAACCCGGCAAAGATGAATGAGCTGTGTCAGGCCGAGGCCGAACGCCGTCACGGTGACGGCTACCAGCGCGGCGTCCACGACCAGGACGCGGCCAGGATCCTCACCGCCGTGATGCCTGCCCTGGAGGCCGAACCACTGCTGCGCTTCACCGGAACCGTTCGGGGCCTCGCCCGTCTGTGGCTCTCGCAGATGGACCCAGAGGCTGTCGCTGCCTGGGTCGCCAAGTCGACGGCGGCCGAGACTGCGGTACAACGTCTCGCCGCAACGGGCCCGGCCGAACGTCTGGCGGAGGAAGCACGCCACGAGATCGACCAGTTCGTCACTGCATCCACCGCGCCGGAATCGCACCGTGCGGTGTTCGGAACGATCCAGATCGAACGCGCCGCCGACTACATCGTCGACGAACTCGCGACCGGCGCAGAAGTCATCACATCGTCAACCGCCACTGCGCTCGTGGCAGAACTGCAGAACGACCTCGGCAAGGACGGCGTCGCCGAACTCGAGATCGCGCTCGCGTCGGAAGCCGATGCCGTCGAGCGATTCGTGCTCGCACAGGACTGGGTCGCAGCGTTCGTGGCCGCAGACGACTCACGCGCCGACCGCGGCTTCGACGTCGCCGAGGCCGCCGCGATACTGGCGACCCCGGACCTGGCGACGCGAGTGGCAAACCAGGGCGGCGCGATCACGGTCACAGGGCTCGTCGCCGATCACCCACGAATCAGCGACGGCGTGCTGGTCACTCGAACCGACGAACTCGCCGAGGGCGCCGGCGCACTCTTCGCCGAGATGCAGCGGCGGTGGCCCAGGTACTCCGATGCGCGACGCAAGGTGGTCGAACGGCAGAGCGAGCGAGTCAAGCTGGACGAGCATCGTCCATCGGTGATGGCCGGCTTCGTGCGCAACACGCTGATCGATACCGCACTGCTCCCGCTGTTCGGGCCGAACCTGGGTCGGCAACTGGGCACGGTCGACCCATCCGACGTTGCTCGCCAGGGCCTGCTCGTCGTCGTGTCTCCGCCGGGCTACGGCAAGACCACGTTGATGGAGTGGATCGCGGACCGATTGGGACTCTTGATCGTGAAGGTCAATGGGCCAGCGCTCGGCCACGACACGACCAGCCTCGACCCGGCGGATGCGCCGAACGCTGCAGCGCGAGCCGAAGTCGAGAAGATCAATCTGGCGTTCCAGATGGGGCGCAACGTGATGCTCTATCTCGACGACATTCAACACACGTCGCCGGTGTTGCTGTCTCGATTCATCCCACTCGCCGACGCAACACGCCGAATCGAGGGTGTTGCAAACGGTGAGCCGACGACCTTCGATCTCCGCGGCAAGCGCTTTTGTGTCGTGATGGCGGGTAACCCGTACACGACCGGCGGCGGCCGCTTCGAGATGCCCGACATGCTCGTCAACCGCTCCGACGTGTTCAACCTCGGCGATGTGTCCGGCGAGCACGGCGATGCGTTCGCACGGTCGTACATCGAGAACTCCCTGACTGCGTGTCCGACCGTTGCGCCACACGCATCGAAGCTGCTCGACGATCTCGGCTCGGTGCTGCAGATGGCATCCGGTTCGAAACCGGTCGAGACCAGCGGATTGGAACACAACTGGGACGGTGCCGAACTGGATGCGACCGTCCGTGCGGTTGCCATGCTCAGCCGGGCTCAAGACGTACTCCTCAAGGTCAACGCCTCCTACATCGCGTCGGCTGCCACGTCCGAGGAAGATCGGGTTGCGCCTCCATTCCTCCTGCAGGGGTCGTACCGCAACATGGCGCGTATCGCAAGCCGCGTGGTGCCCGTGATGACCGAGGACGAACTCGATGTCGTCGTCGACGATCACTACAACTCCGAGGCACAGACCCTGACCGACAAGGCCGAACAGAACCTGCTGGCCTACAAGTCGCTCTCCGGTCGCATGACGGAGGTCGAAGCCGCTCGTTGGCAAGAGATCCTCGATCGCGCATCGGCGCGCGCCGCAGCCGCCGACGGTGTCGGTCGCGTCGTCGGCGCTCTCGACCGGCTGACCGGCGCGGTCCTCCACGACCCCGACGACCCCGGCCCCCACGACTGACCGCCCCTCCCCTGGTTTGAGGGAGACATCCTGCCGTCCCGGGTCGCTTCGTCTCCCGCAAACCCCTGGGCGGACCCGACTCGCGGCTTTGAGGGCGACCAACCGCCCGGGGAGGTCACGATGTCTTCCTCAAACCGGCTGGGGCGATCAGGACCGGGTGATGGTGTCACGGGACCACCGGGTGATCGGGCGGGCTTGGGAGTGGCGAGATTTTCTAGGCGAGGTGTCCCCCGTCGCGCTGCTCGTTCGTCGTGTAGTTGAATCGGGAGATACCCGATCACGACAGACAGGAATTCACATGAAGTACGGACTGCTCCTTTACGACGACCCCGCCAACGCCAACGACTTCGGCACGCCCGAGATGGATGCCGAGATGCAACAGTGGTTTGCTTTCACCGAGGAACTCACGAACGCCGGCAAGAACCTCGGCGGAGAAGCTTTGAATCCCGTCGAGACCGCCACGACCGTTCGGGTTCGCGACGGTAAAACCGTCACCGTCGACGGGCCATTCGCCGAGACGAAGGAGACGCTGGGCGGGTTCTACATCATCGAGGCCGAGAACCTCGACGAAGCCATCGCCTGGGCGGCGAAGATCCCCAGCGCGCCAACCGGATCGGTCGAGATCCGACCGATCATGGAATTCGACGGCTGATTCCACGGCATGCCGGCTCGGATCTCTCCGGTCGACCACGCCTTCCGAACGGAATGGGCGCCCCTGGTCGCCACGCTTCTCCGTGAGACTCGAAGCCTGCAACTCGCCGAAGACGTGGTGTCCGAGGCGTTCGTGGAGGCGTCGGTCCGGTGGCGGACCGACGGAGCTCCACGACGCCCGGGCGCCTGGTTGCTGACCACCGCACGGCGCAAAGCAGTCGACCAGATCCGCCGACAACAGCGCTTCGACGAACGCCTCCCCGTGCTGGCTGCCGACCTCGACGATCCACCGGATGAACGAGCGCATCACCTCGTCGATGATCAGCTTGCGTTGATCGCCGGCTGTGCTCACCCTGCGCTTGACGCCGAAGCCCAGGTCGCCCTCACGCTGCGATACGTGTGTGGCCTCTCGACCGAACAGATCGCCCACTCCTTCATGGTTCCGACCGAGACGATGAAGAAGCGGCTGACGCGCGCAAAGTCGAAGGTCGATGCGGCTGGGGTCCCGTTCACCGTTCCCGATCACGAACGCCTTCCCGATCGCCTGACTGCGGTATGCGGCGTGATCTACGCCGTGTTCAACGAGGGCTATACCAGTTCGGTCGGCCCCGAGCTGGTGCGTGGTTCGCTCTGCGACGAAGCAATCTGGCTGTCTGAACTCCTGTGCGAGCTGGCACCTGATGATGGCGAAGTCCACGGGCTCGCCGGACTCATACTGCTGACCGATTCGCGGCGGTACTCGCGTACCGACGCCAACGGGCTCCCCGTGCTGCTCGAGGACCAGGACCGAACCGACTGGGACACCGGGAAGATCGAGCGCGGCCTGCGGCACCTCGCTCGTAGCGCCTCGTCCAGTGGTATCGGGCCGTACCGACTGATGGGCTCGATCGCTGGCCTTCACGCTCGGTCGACTTCGGTCGAAACCACGCCATGGGCCCGCATCGCTGGGCTGTACGGAGCACTCATCGCGCTCCACGACTCCCCCGTACTCAGACTCAACCAAGCAGCTGCCCTCGCCTGGAGCGAAGGGCCGGCAACGGGTCTCGCGCTGATCGACGAACTCGCGCACGAGCTCGACGACTACTCGTACTTCCACTCGTCGCGGGCTGCCCTGCTGGCCAAGCTCGATCGAACCGATGATGCGGTTGCCGCATACGAGCGTGCCATCGCGCTCACGAGCAACGAGGCGGAGATCCGGTGGATGACGCTCAGACACTCCTCCATCGCCGGGGAAGCCTGATCGCGTGCGTCGCTCATCCCGTGACGATCCGCACGAGAACGCAGGCCGCAGGTTCTCATCTCGCCTGGAGATGAAGCGCGCAACGATGATCGGGTTCGTATTGCTTGCAGCAACCGCGTGGGGCACCGTCGTCGCGTCGACCCCGGACGTCGTCGAGGAGGGAGCAACTGCCACAGAGCCGGCGGACCGAGTCACCCGCCCCGACTCCGCCGCGGTTCCGACCGTCGGCGGCTGCGCTGTCTTTCCGGCGGACAACCCGTGGAATCAAGACATCTCGACGCTGCCGCTCCACCCGCGTAGCGACCAGATCATCGCAAAGATCCAATCGATCGGCGGCGACAACCTTCACCCAGACTTCGGCGAGAACCCCAAGTACGGGATCCCCTACGTCGTCGTCGACGCCGACCAACTCTCCGTTCCCATCACGTACGACGCGTACGGCGACGAGAGCGACCCTGGACCGTTCCCGATTCCACTCGACGCCCGGGTCGAGGGCGTGCCCGGCGCAACCAGCGGCGACCGCCACGTGATCGCCGTGCAGCGCGAGACCTGCGAGCTCTTCGAGTTGTTCGCGGCGCGTCAGACAAGCGCGGGCTGGACCGCCGCCTCAGGCGCGCGTTTCGACCTCGGCTCGAACACCCTGCGACCGCTGGGGTGGACGAGTGCCGACGCCGCAGGTCTCCCGATATTGCCCGGACTCGTCCGCTACGACGAAGTGGCAGCCGGCGAGATCAACCACGCCATTCGGGTCACGATGAGCCAGACGCAACGCGGCTACATCCTGCCCGCCACTCACTTCGCATCGAGCTCCACCGACCCGGACCTCCCGCCGATGGGCTTGCGCCTGCGGCTCCGAGCGGACGCCGATCTCACCCGCCTGTCCGGTCAGGCGCTCGTGATCGCCGAGGCGATGCAGCGCTACGGCCTCATCGTCGCCGACAACGGCTCCAACTGGTTCTTCCAGGGCTCGCACGATCCGGGCTGGGACGACGACAACCTCAATCAGTTGAAGGACATCCCGGGTTCGTCGTTCGAAGTCGTCGACACCGGTCCCGTTCGGAGCTGAGAGCAACGAAGCGTGGTCAGTCCAGCGTTGCCTCGATGACGAGAACGAACGGCTGACCGAGGAACGCGCCATCGACGACGTCCGACCAGAAACCAGCTGCCGGGTTCGCCGCGACGGCCTCGGCGTCGTAGCAGATGTCGTCGACGGCGCTCAGCCGGAAACCGCTCGCAAGGAGCGCATTGACGTAGTCGCCGACCTGGTGTGGGTGGTTCCGAACGAACGGCATGCCATCGCCGTGAGCGAAGAACGCCTGACCACCGGAAGCCGCCGTGAACGGGTGAGGATTCGACATCACCAGTTGTCCACCGGGCCGCAGCACCCGCGCGATTTCCGAGAACACCATATCGAGGTCGTCGGCGTGGCAAACCGCGAGCCCACTGACGACCAGGTCGATGCTGTCGTCGTCGATGGGAAGCCGCTCGAAGCTGCCGCTCCGGAAATCAGCGGCGGGCACGGCCCGCTCAGCGACGGCGAGCATCTCCGCAGTCAGGTCGACCCCGGTGCTCTCGTAGCCGATCGCAGCCAACTCCGCAGTGAGCCGACCGGTACCGCAGCCCACATCGAGCGCGGCTGCCCCGGCGCGGAAGTGATGCCGAAGCCGGGTGACCATCGACGGTTGTTCGATTGCCGTCATCGAGTTGCCCGGCGCGTCGTAGCTGTCGGCCCAGAGTGCATAGCCGTCTGCAGCTTCGTACTCGGCGATCGGCACCGGGAAACGCAACACGTCGTTGCGCTCGTAGTCGGCAGCGATCTCCAGCAGTCGAGCCCTCCGGTCCGCCGCGTCGACCTGGTACCAGTTGCGCAGCAACGACAGCCCAGCGAGGCCGAGCACCCAATCGCCGAAGGTCGTGCCTGGCGGGTCACCATCGGGCTGAAGTGTGTCGGTCACGGGTCGAGACTACGCGTGGCCGAGTCCCGGTCTCGCACGAGTTCGTCGGCGAGCAGCATCAGCGCTGCGGTCGAGAACGCGACCATGTTGGCGAGGCGGTCGTCGCTGTCCGTCAGCACGTGCTGAGCACGCTCGGAGGGCCCGCTGACGGCAACCCACGCGTGACCGGGAGGGTCGCCGTACGGGTTTCCGGATGGCCCGGTCGCTCCACCTTCACCAATCCCCCACGTCGCCCGCAGGTGGACTCGCGTCGCACGAGCCAGGTGCGTCGCCCACGGCTCCGATGCTCCGCGCAACTTGCGTGGCCGTTCGACTGGTCCGGTGAGCATCCCATCGAGTGCATTGCGGGTGTAGATCACACTCCCACCGAGGTAGTAGGCGGAGGCACCCGGCACGGCGAGCAAGGCCGCAGACACAAGACCGCCACCGCTGCCCTCAGCAACCGCCACCGTTTCTCCGCGTTCTCTCAGCAACGATCCGCACCGCAGACCAGCTTCCAGGAGCTCCTCGGGAAGCAAACTCATGCTTTGAGCGCTCCGTCGACGACGAACTCGTGGCCAGTGCAGTACGACGACTCATCGGACGCCAGGAACAGCACGACGTTGGCGACTTCGTCAGCGGTACCCGTGCGTCCCATCGGAATCCCTGCCGCAGGGTCTGGCACGCCTGACTCCTTCATCATGTCGGTGTCGATGATCCCCGGATGCACCGAATTGACTCGGACGCCCGACCGAGCGAACTCGAGCGAGGCGGATTTCGTCATCCCGCGAACCGCCCACTTCGATGCGGCGTACGCGTGGGCGATCCCGACGCCGCCGAGCCCGGCGACCGACGAGATGTTGATGATGCTCCCGCTCCCCTGCTCCTTCATCACTCGCCCACACTCTCGGATGCCGAGAAACACACCGGTCTGGTTGATCGCGATCATCCGGTTCCAGTCGTCCAGGGATGTCTCCAACACTCGCGCGATCTTGAAGACTCCGGCGTTGTTCACGAGCACGTCGAGACGACCTTCCGCCTCGACGATCGACGACACGACTGCTTCCCATTCCGGCTCGCTCGTGACGTCGTGTTCCAGAAAGGTCACCGCGTCGCCCAGGCGCTTCGCAGTTGCCCGCCCGTCCTCGCGAAGCACATCGGTGATGTACACCGTCGCGCCTTCGGCGACGAAGCGTTCGGCTTCTGCAGCACCCTGCCCCCGAGCTCCACCAGTGATGAGCGTGACCTTGCCGTCGAGTCTTCCCATCGCCGAAACGTACAGCGGCCGCCGAGAATGCATCGAAACGACTACCGGTGAGTAACTTGGGTTGACACGTTGTCGCCGGGCGCTCCTCGCTCGGGACCGAGACCCAGGAGTTCTGAGAAGATGCGCGAAGCAGTGTTCGTTTCCTACGCCCGTACGGGGCTGGCCAAGGCCGGCCGTGGCGGCTTCAACATGACGCCAGCGATGTCGATGGCGGCCCACGCCATCAAGCATGCGGTCGCCAAGTCGGGTGTCGACCCTGAGGCCGTCGAAGACGTCGCACTCGGCAACGGTGCACACGGCGCAGGCAACCTCGGTCGCCTGGCTGGGCTGCTTGCTGGCCTCCCCGTCACCACCGGTGGCAACACGATCCAACGTCACTGCTCGTCGGGCCTGAACTCGATCGCCGTTGCGGCAAGCCAGATCAAGCTCGACGGCGTGGACGTCGCCGTCGGCGCCGGCGTCGAGTCGATCAGCCTTCCCGGCGGCGGACTCGAAGGAATCGGCGGCGTCGACCCGGCGCTCACCGAGGAATACCCGGCGATCTTCATGGCGATGATCGAGACCGCTGACATCGTGGCACAGCGCTACAACGTGAGCCGCGAGTACCAGGATGAGTACTCCCTCGAGAGCCAACAGCGGATGGCCCGCGCGCAAGAGAACGAGCTCTTCGTCGACGAGATCGTGCCGATGGAGACGAAGATGAAGCTCATCGACAAGGAGACCAAGGAAGAGACCATCGTCGACTACACCGTCGATCGCGACGAGTGCAACCGCCCCCAGACCACCCTCGAAGGGCTCGCGAAGCTCGGCCCGGTGCGCGGCGAAGGCAACTTCGTCACCGCGGGCAACGCCAGCCAGCTCTCCGACGGCGCGGCAGCTGTCGTGATGATGTCCGATGAGGCTGCGTCCAAGGCGAACATCGAGCCGATGGGTGCGTTCAAGGGCTGGGCTGTTGCTGGGTGCGAGCCCGACGAGATGGGCATCGGCCCGATCTACGCCGTGCCGAAGCTGCTCAAGCGCCACGGCCTCACCGTGGACGACATCGACATCTGGGAGCTGAACGAAGCGTTCGCCTCGCAGTGCCTGTACTCGCGTGACACGCTCGGCATCGACCCCGAGAAGTACAACGTCAACGGCGGCTCCATCGCGATCGGACACCCCTTCGGCATGACCGGCACGCGTTGCGCCGGCCATATCCTGCAGGAAGGCAAGCGTCGCGGCGCCAAGTGGGGCGTCGTCACGATGTGCATCGGTGGCGGCCAGGGCGCAGCTGGCCTCATCGAGATCTACTGAGCCACCACACGCTCAACTGAGCTCTTCGACGAAGGCCGCAGCCCCGACTTGGGTGGGTTGCGGCCTTCGTCGCGTTCAAACTCACTCGAATTCACGACGCAGCATCGACCAGGCTTCGTGCGTGACCGATGCCGATTCAGCTCAGATCTTTGAGCAATTCACCGACCTCAGCCTCCCCAAGTCACGATGGACCCACGAAGCACATCTCGTGGTGTGCTGGGTGGCCTTGAGCACGCGGAATCCGTCGCAGACCCTCGAGTTCCTGCGCACCGCAATCAGCCGATACAACGAGGCGACCGGGGTCGAAAACACCCCGACCAACGGGTACCACGAGACCCTGACCCGCTACTACGTCGGAGCGGTACACCACGCCGCCGCTCGGAGCGTCGAGGCGGCCATTGCGGCGCCCCAGTGCGCCGTTGACGCCCCTGGGAAGCACTGGTCTCGCGAACTTCTCTTCAGTACACGAGCGCGAAAGGCGTGGGTCGAACCCGATCTCCGAAAACTCCCGTGGACCGAACCACAGCACCTCTGAGCAGGGAGAACACGACTCACAGAACTCTGAAGTACCCCTTCACTTAAATGGAGTACATGATCTCCACCGCCACCCGCACCGAGCGCACCGCACCCCAGCAGCTCACGCTGCTGTCGGATTCGTCCACCACGAAGGAACTCCACGAGTCGAACGCCCCGGCGCAGTTTCGACTGTCGAAGTCGACCCGGCAGCGGGGTCTTGCCCATGTTGCCGAGATTCGTCAGCAACTTGCTGCAGCGCAAGCTCGGCGCGACGCAGCACTCGACCGACCGCTCCGAGCTCAGGACGCGCAAGCAGCCTGAAGTCAGTCGGCGAACTCAGCGCGCAGAGGGCGAGAGATCTCGTACGGCTTGCCAGTGGTCGAGCTCGGGGTCGAGCGGCAGGATCGCCAGCGAGCTCGTCGTCACGCCGTTGTCGAAGTAGGCCTGGATCTTGTCTCGGCACGCCGCGGGCGAACCGTGGACGATGAGGTCATCGACCACTTCATCGGGGATCGCCGCGAGGGCCGCTTTGCGGTCCCCAGCCTTCCAG
>CALIOL010000135.1 GCA_938044705.1 uncultured Ilumatobacter sp.
TGCTGTATGCGATGGCTCCTGTCGCAATGCAGTGCTTCTGGTCGATGAAGGCGGCAACCGCCGTGCTCGACGGGCGCGAGAACCCGATGTTCGACGAGAACAACGGCGAACGCGACGACATGTGGAAGGCCATCGTGAACACCTGCCACATCTGGGACGAGAACGGTGAACAGGTTGCTGCCCGCAAGGCTGGAGAACCACACGAGATCCCGGTGTTCCTTCGTCAGCGACTCGCCGAACTCGGGCGTCTACCGAACTCGTGAGCAACGCCACACCGGCCGAATCGGTTGGCCTCCTCGAGGGGATCAGCACGACGCGAACGATCCGGCGCTACACCGATGAGCCAGTGCCGGACGATGCACTGGCGGCCATGATGTTCGCTGCGACGCGAGCTCCGAGCGGGTCGAATCGGCAACCGTTTCGGATGTTGGTACTGACCGACGGCCCCAAAGCCGCGGAGGCCAAGCGGATCATCGGTGCTGCGGCGCGCGAGACGTGGGGCGAGAAGCGACGCCGCGACTCCTACGACACGGGGTCGGGCGCGGTGGCCGATTCACCGAAGGCTCGGATGGCACGGGTCATGCAGTCCTACGTCGACGACTTCGAGTCGGTGCCCGTGCTCGTACTCCCGTGCCTGGTGCGCTATCGAGCGCCGAATTCGCTCGAAGGAGCGTCGGTGTACCCCGCAGTGCAGAACCTGCTGCTCGCAGCGCGAGGTCTCGGCTATGGCGGCGCACTCACTGCGTGGCACGCGGCGGCTGAGCCCGAGCTTCGCGAGCTCCTGGAGATCCCCGATGACGTGTTCGTCGCAGGAACCGTCACGATCGGCAAACCAGCCGGGTCGCATGGACCGGTTCGGCGCCGGCCGATGCGCGAGCTGGTCTACACCGAGTCGTGGGGCGAGTCCGTCGATTGGGAGGACCCACCGGGCACTCGGTTCACGTCGGCGGGCCCGCCAAAGCGCTGACCCGCCGACCGTTCGAGACGATCAGTCGTCGCCGATGCGGGCGAACTGAGGCGGACGCTTCTCGAGGAAGGACTGCACGCCCTCGCGGAAGTCCGGGCGACCGAAGCTCTCGACCATGAGTTTCCCTGCATGTCGTTCGGCGGCGCCGAGGCCGACGTGGAGTTCGCTGTAGACCTGCTTCTTCATGATCGCGATCGATGCTGGCGAGCAGCGTTGCGCAAGCGTCGTGATGTAGTCGTTACACCACGGCAGCAGCTGGTCGGGTTCGACGAGTTCGTTGAGGAGTCCGAGTTCTCGTGCTTCTTCGCCCTTGACTCGGCGGGATGACATCAGCAGGTCGAGCGCGACGGCGGGCCCGACGAGACGCGGAAGCAGGAAGCTCAGTCCCCACTCAGCGATGAGGCCTCGTTGTGCGAACGCAGTGAGGAAGAGCGAATCTTGCGTACCGACGCGCATATCGCAACACAGCGAGAACGGGTAGGCCATCCCCGCAACCGCACCGTTGACCGCGGCGATGATCGGCTTGTCGACGGTCATGAGGAACGGGAACTGGCCGGTGAACTCGCCGTCATCGGCAGCAGGCTGCTCGATGAGCTCGTTGCCGTCAGCAGCGCCGGACGCCGAACCGTCGGCGCCGCCCGATGACAGGTCGTCAAGCGTGTTCATGTCGGCACCGGCGCAAAACGCTCGCCCCTTGCCCGTCACCACGATGCCCACGACCGCCTTGTCGGCCTGTGCCCGCGTCAGGGCATCGTTGACTTCCGCGCCCATCGTCCCAGTCCACGCATTGAGCGCGTCGGGGCGGTTCAGCGTGATGGTCGCAACGGGGTCGGTGACGTCGTACTCGATCTGTTCGTACACGTGGCGACTCTGCCACGCCTGCGGTTGCGCCCCGAAACCGGACACCTCATGCGAGCAGCGGGACGACCGGCTCGATTGGCTACACCGACGGGTCGATCGTGAGGGACCATTGGACGAGATAGCCGGCCTCTTCCCCGTTCAGGCTCACGGAGCCGACGCCGACGATGCCGTCCCAGTCGCCGTTCGACACGTCGACACGAATGTCGAAGTTGCTGAACGGGGTGTCTTCGTGGGTGAACCCAGCGGCGGTCAACACGCCGCTGGCGAAGAACGCTTCGAGTTCGTCGTAGCGCTCGATCGGATAGAAGTAGTTCGCCGACACGTGGCCGTCGAGGCCGAACGTTCCGAAGTCCTCGGCCAGGCCGTACCCCTCACGCACGTCCACCAGGCGCCCACCGTCCAAGACAGGGAGCGCGGCCAGCCAGTCGGTTTCCGGCATCGCCACTCCTGGCACTTCGAGGTTGAACGACAGCGGCGGCTCGACCGCCTCGGGCTCGAATGCCGAGCGAAGGATGAGGCGATCTTTGATCTCACCCCCGTCAAGCGGCAACGCAGTGAACAGATCGTTGTCGAGTTGATCGCGTTGGCTGGATGACCGAATCCATCGCGTGGCCTCGTCCGCCGTCAACCCGTCCGCGATGGCATCGAACACGTCGGCGCCGCCGACACCGTCGACGCCGATGATGCGATTTTCCTCGATGTCGACCTCGTCGACACTCCAGTCTTGCGAGAACACGTGGAACGATCCGACGATCACGCCGTCCGGAAAAGGAAAGTCCGTTGGGTACTCGAAGAGCGGCGCAATCCCCTCGACGGTGGCGGGTGCACCAACCACGCTGCGCAACACGTCGAAACGCGCGTTCGCGGTATCGGCGAAGTCAGGACCGTCCCACACTCCGTCGGCACCGCTGCCGATGGTGCCGCTTCCTGGTTCAGGGACGGTGGTGGTCGACTCTGGCGTGGCCGCAACCGTTGCGACCGGTTCGTCTGAGGTGTCGACATCGTCGCCCCCATCGACTGCCTCCGATGTCTCGACCGCTTCGGTCGGATCGACCTCTGCCTCTGTTTCGGTGTCGGTGGTCGTGACCGAGTCGCTGTCCTCGCTGGATGAGCCGCCGCAAGCAGCGAGCACCATGGTTGCTGCCACGAAGGCGGAGATGAGGGTCTGACGTCGCTTGAACATATTGCGCCAGTTGAACCTGCGACCGTCAACCAGGCGTCAGCGGTCAGAAGTCGTCGAATCGCTGCTGTGAGTCGTCGTCGAACGAGGTCGCATCGGACAGCTCCGTACCCGAACGCCACGCTGCCCTGGCGATCAGGTGAACGCCGGCCGGGATCGTGATCACGGCCAACGCGGCGACGAAGCCAAGCTTCAGCACGTTGCCCAGTTGCGGGAGCCGAATCATCGCGCCGATGACGATGATGACCAGCCCGAACGTCGAAGCCTTGCCGGCTGCGTGCATGCGAGCAAAGACGTCGTCGAAGCGATGCAGCCCGATGGTGGCGATCAGCGTGAACGATGCACCGACCAGCATGATGATCGCCGACAGCAGTTCTGTGGCGTCGCTCATGCTCGCCCTCCTCGACGCTCGACATAGCGAGCCACGGTGATGGTTCCGATGAAGCTGAGCATGGTCACGACGAGCAGCGCATCGATGTAGCTCGCGCTCTGAGCAATGCCCGCTCCGGCCGCGATGCCACTGGCCACCACGATGGTGACCGTGTCGATCCCCAACACCTTGTCGGGGAGCGAGCCATTTCGTCCGATGCGGAGCACTGCGAGGGCCCCAGCTGCGGCGAGCATGCCCAGCGTGATGTACTCGATGACGTCGATCACTGGCTTCCTCCATCGTTGCCCGACGCTGCTTGAGCACGACCAGCGTCGAACACGGCAGCGAGGGCGAGGGCTTCGAGCTGGAGCACCTCTTGGCGAATCTGCTCGACGCTACGAAGGTGAAGCACGTGGACGTACAGCTTGGTCGCAGCGTCGTCATCGCCCAGGTCGATGTCGATGACCATCGTGCCGGGCGCAAGGATGATCGCGTGGCTGACCAGGGTGATCACCACGGGGTGATTCGACTCGAGCTCGACCGCAACGACACCTTCGTTGACGCGATCGTTCGGCGTCACGACTTCCCACGCGACGTACAGGTTGGCTCGAATGATCGCAACGAGCGACGTGCGAACGAACTTGAGCAAAGGCACCGGACGAACGGCGAGTGCCGGAGCCTTCGAATTCGGAGGAAACAGCCAGACAACAAGGGCCGCCACGACCACACCGGACACGATGTTCGCAGGCGACACATCGCGCCAGAACGCGACCCACGCGATCACGAGCACCAGCGGGCGGAAGAATCGGGAGATCACGAGTTCATGACCGCCTCGATGTAGTCGCTCGAGTCGAGGAGTTGCAGCGCGGCCCGTTCGGCGAGTTCGAAGACCGTGCCGCCGAAGATCGGCACGATCAGCGTTGCGAGCACGAGGGTTGCGGTTGCGGCGGTCGTGACCGGATGGACCGGCAGCTTCTGCTCGTTGGCCTCAGCTTCGGCCAGCGCGGGTGTGGGATCGTCAGCGGTTCCCCAGAACACGCCGGCCCAGATCTTGGACATCGAGAAGATGGTGAAGAGCGATGCAACCAGGCTCGCCGCCACCATGACGTACTCCTCGGCCTCGAGGCCCGCAACGATGACCGACAGCTTGGCGAGGAAACCCGAGAACGGGGGCACTCCGGCCAGGCTGAGCGCAGGGATCAAGAACAGGACAGCAAATACAGGCGCCCGTCGAACGAGCCCGCCGAGACGGCTGAGTTGAGCAGTGCCGGTGGCATCTTCGACGAGGCCACCGACGAGGAACAACGCCGTCTTGACCGGGATGTGGTGCACCACGTAGAGCACTGCACCGGTGAGACCAGCGACCGTTCCGATGGCAAGCCCCATCACCATGTATCCGACTTGGCTGATGATGTGGAAGCTGAGGATTCGCTTGATGTCGCTCTGAACGATGGCACCGATCACGCCGACCACCATCGTCAGCGAGGCAGCCACGACCAGCAGCCACCGAGCGTCATCGAGTTGAAGAATCGTGGTGGATCTGATGAGGGTGTAGATGCCGACCTTCGTGAGCAATCCGGCGAAGACCGCCGTGACCGCGACCGGGGCCGTCGGATAGCTGTCGGGAAGCCAGAAGAAGAAGGGGAACAACGCTGCCTTGATGGCGAAGACGGAGATCAGTAAGACACCCAGCGCGGTCTGTGTTGCCTGCGGAAGCTCCGGATATCGGGTGACGAGCTCGGCCATGTTGACGGTGCCGGTGGCGCCATAGATCAGCCCAACGGTCGAGAGCAGCAGCGTCGACGCCAAGATGTTGATGACCACATAGGTCATGCTCGACCGAACCACCTTGCCGGTCGCACGCATGGTGAGGAGCACATAGCTGGCGATCAGCATGACCTCGAAGGCGACGAAGAGATTGAAGAGGTCGCCCGTGAGGAACGAGAGTGAAACTCCGGCTGAGAGCACCAGATACACGGGCTGGCCGATCCGCGGGTTGCCCTCGTCGGATCCCTGACCGACGGCGAACACCTGAACCAGCACGATGACGACGAGGCTCACCAGCAGGAACATGGCGGCCGCGAGGTCGGCAACGATCGTGATGCCGACGCCCGCGGGCCACGCGCCAACGGTCTGCGCTTGGATGCCGTCGGATTCGACTGCAACGAGGAGCCCGATGGCGCAGCCGAGCGCTGCGAGGTTGGTTCCGAGAGCGATGACTCGTTGCAGGACCAGTGAGCGAATCGCCAACAGGGCGAGACCGGAACCGAACAACGGAAGGATGACGGGGAGGACGACGAGACTCACGGCTTCGCCCGCTTCGAGACGTCGGGATGATCCTCGGCTTCGAATTCGACCCAGGGCTCGTCGTCGGAACCGTCGTCGCTGCCGCCGAGCCCGCTCAGCAGGTCTTCGACATCGTCTTGGACTTCGTCGTCGGATGTGCCGACCCAGCTCTTGTACGCGAGCGCAAGGAGGAACGCGGTCATTCCGAAACCGATGACGATGGCGGTGAGCGCGAACGCCTGAGGAAGCGGTGCTGCGATACCGGCACCGTCGTCGCCCTTGCCAACGAGCGGGGGCCGCCCGGCGCGACCGCCGACCGCGACGAGCAGCAGGATCGCACCGTGGCTCATCAGGCCGAGCCCCAGCACGATGCGGGTCAACGCGCGCTGGAGCACCAGATACGTGCCGACCGCGAACAGCCAGGCGACGAGGACGGCGAGCACGATGCTCATACCGTCACCTCATTCCGATCGGCCACGTCGTTCGCCTCGGCGTCTGGCTCACCGACGAGCGCCTCGATGAGCGTGGAGATCACACCCACGACCAACATGAAGATGCCGGTGTCGAACGGCAGCGCGGAGGTGGTCTTGGCAGTGCCGAGCACGGGGATATCCAGCGTCCAGGTGTGATGTTCGAGCAGTGCATTGCCGAGCACCAGGCTGGTGAGAGCGGTACCGGTCACCAGCACGATGCCGACACCCAGGATGTACGCATTGGGAATCGGGAGACGGCTGCGCAGCGATTCGCGACCGGTGATCACCCGAAGCACCAGTGCGGAGCCTGCAACCAGCCCAGCAATGAAGCCGCCGCCTGGTGAGTTGTGGCCTGCGAAGTGGAGGTAGATCGCAAACACCATCACGATGTGAAAAACGGCGTTGAGGATCGTGTCGAGCACGACGCTGGGTCGGCCCAGGACAAGCGGAGGCAAGGTGGGCTTCGACCCCGGGCGGTTCCTCCAGCGGCGGCGGCCGTCGGTCGGTCTCGGCACGGAACCGTTGTTGGATCGGACCAGGGCGACCACGCCCAGGGCGGCGACCACGAGCACGAGTGCCTCACCGACGGTGTCGAAGCCGCGGAAGTCGACGAGGGTGACGTTGACGATATTCGCGCCGTCGGCCTCGGGATAGCTCAGCGCGGTGAGCTGAGCATCGACGGGTTCGGCGGTCCGATCGGCGACAACGGTGACGGTCAACAAGAAGACGACGATGCCAACCGCGCCAGCAACCAGCACGCGAAGCACGTTCGCGCCGGACACGACCGGCGCCTTGAACCTCGAAGGAAGGTGGCGCAGCACGAAGACGTAGATCGCGATCGACACGGTCTCGATCAGCAGCTGTGTGAGCGCGAGGTCGGGGGCGCCCTGAATGACGAACAGTGAAGCCGAACCGAGGCCGACGCCTCCAAGCAGGAGCACTGAGGCAAAGCGACGCTCGGAGAGCGCGAGGAGCGCAGCTGCGACCATGGTGAGCGCCACGACGACGGCCTGAAGAGGAGATTCGGCAAGGACTCGATCGACCGGCAAGCTCACGTCGCCGACGATCGTGAAGAACGGAATCGTCACGACGGCCAGGAGGATGACGGCCAGGTAGATCGGGAGCGATCCAGGCTGAACCACCGCAACGAATCGAGCGGCACCAGCCAGGAACCTCCGCAGACCACCGTGGAAGATGTCGGCCGCGTCGACGCGTCGTGCGAGCTTGGCCTGAGCGGCCTCGATCGGTGCTTTGACCGCGAAGAGGACGATGCCGCCAGCAACGGCGAGCATCGACAGGATGAACGCGGTGTTGAAGCCGGGCCAGAGAGCCAAGTGGTACACCTCGGCCTTCTCGTCGAGTGCTGCGGCTGCCGGTCCGACGATGTGCGTGGCCCAATCGTCGGCGATCCCGTACAGGATGGTCGGGATCATGAGCACCGCAGCCGGGAAGACGAACAACGCCACGGGCTTGTGGATCGGGGTCTCGACACCCTCTGCGTCGGTGAAGGCACCCCACAGAAAGCGAAGGGTGTAGGCACCCGTCAACGCCGAGGCTGCGACGAACACCGCGGTGGCGAGACCGAAGCCGGCGAGACCGGCGTCGATGAGACCGACGAGCGCAGCTTCTTTGGCGAGGAATCCTGCCAAGCCGATCACGCCAGCCATGGATGCTCCGCCGACGACCGAGGCGACCATCACCACCGGCATCGCCTTGCGGAGACCGCTCAGTTCGGAGATCTCCCTGGTGTGCGTGCTGTGGTCGATGATGCCGACCACCATGAACAGGCTCGCCTTGAAGATCGCGTGAGCAGCGAGCAGCGCAGTGCCGGCGAACAAGAGCTTCGGGGTCCCGGCACCGAAGACCGCCATCATCATGCCGAGCTGGCTGACCGTGCCGTAGGCAAGCAGCAGTTTGAGGTCGGTTTGGCGAATGGCTCGATACCCGCCCCAGACCATCGTGGCCAAGCCGAAGATGAGCGTCATCGGGCGCCAGGGAGCGAGTTCGTTGAGGTGGGGTGAGAGGCGGGCAACGAGGAAGATTCCCGCCTTCACCATCGTGGCGGAGTGCAGATACGCCGACACGGGTGTCGGCGCCGACATCGCGCCGGGGAGCCAACCGTGGAAGGGCACTTGCGCGGACTTCGTGAAGCAGCCCACGAGAATCAGCACTGCGGCCCACGAGGCGACCGACCCGGCGACGGTGGTATCAGCCAGGCCCGACAACGTGTCCGATCCGGTGCTGATGCGAAGCATGATCAACCCAGCGAGCAGCGCGAGGCCACCCGCGCCGGTGATGAAGAGCGCTTGCAGCGCAGCGTTGCGGGCCGCCGACTTTCGGTCCTTGAAGCCGATGAGTCCGTACGACGTGATCGACGTGAGCTCCCAGAACACGAAGATGAGCAGGAGGCTGTCTGCGCTGACCAGACCGGTCATCGCCCCGGCGAACACCGTGAGGAGTGCAGCAAAACGGCCGAGGCCGTCCTCGTCGTCGAAGTACTGGCTGGCGTAGATCATGACGAGCACACCGACGCCGCTGACGATGCCGAGCATCAACAGGGCGAATTCGTCGACCACGAACCGAAGATCGAGTCCGAGCCCGGCGACCCACTCATGATCCGCGATGACGGGCGATCCGTCGTACACGTCGGATGCGACCGAAGCGACCCACGCCAAAGTCGCCAACGGGGCCAACATCGTGACCCAGAACACCTTCGACTGCAGCCGACGGGCTACAGCGGCGGCGACGGCCCCAATGACCAGGTGAATGACAAGCAGCGTGATCATCGCTCACCCGAAGAGCCGTAAGACATTCGATCGCAGCCAATCAGAAGACGGCATGTTATCTCAACACCCGCACGCGGCCGCCGCTCCTGTCACGGACTCGCGGGACTGGTGGATCTCGGGCCGTGTCAGGCAACGTTCGCGGTGTCACGGACCGCCAGTTCGGGGATGCGATTGCAGAGGTGACCCGCGCGTTATGGGACACCTAAAGGTGCTCAGGTCTGCCGGCTATGGGCGGCTCCGCCGGTCTGTGGTACGCACATTCTGATCAGTGGGCACGAAGTATGTTGGGCGTTGTGGATCGGTTCCTTGTCGTGTTCTCATCCGGTTCGGCTGCGGTTGATTTGTGGGCCTTCGGCGAAGATGACCTTGCCGACCAAATGGCCGAGTTCGACGATGAGCGGATGCTCGACCTGTGGCGGACCGCAGCGACCTACTACGACGAGAGCTTCCCGTTGCCGGTGACCGGTCGCAAGATCACGCTCGGTCACGTGGTCGCCTTCGCATGCATGCATCATCTCGAAGGCGTGCTGCGACCTCTTGCCCGGCAGCGACGTCGTCCAACCTCGACGATCCCGACGCGTCTTGCGGAGGTGCAAGCGCAGAAAGCCGCCGAGCTGTCGGCGCTCAACGTCCGGCTGACGACGCGCTTGTAGTTGCCATACGGTTCCGGGCAGCCCCATATCGCGCAGGTGAT
>CALIOL010000136.1 GCA_938044705.1 uncultured Ilumatobacter sp.
GGGTCGAGCGTCGTCATGTGCTGGCGTCTCCGTCCTGCGGATGAGTTGCGGATGTCAGGAACCTGTGGCTACTCGTCGATGAGCGGGCCGAACGCGAGCGCCCCGCCGACACCGAACGCCACTGCGAAGACCGCCAGCAAGCTGACCCACTGCCAGCCGTCCGACAACTCCGCCACGCCGGTGCCGAGCGCGGATTCCACCGCTCTCGTCGCCCCGATCAGGACGGGCGCAACCGCTGGAAGGGTGAGCAGTGGGAGCAGTGTCTCACGGCCCTTCGATCCGGCAGCCAAGCCTCCGTAGAGCGTACCGACCGCGGCCAGGCCACACGTCGCGGAGATCAGTGTGGTGACGAGCAACACAAGGCCGCTCAGCGGAATGGTCTCGGCATAGAGAATGACCGCGGCGAACAGCAACACGACCTCCAGCACCAGCAGCTGGATGACGAGCCCGATCGCCTTGCCCAAGAAGATCGCCCGCGCATCGACTCCGGCCACCCGCATGGCATCGAGTGCTCCATCGTCACGCTCGACCGAGAACGCTCGCTGAACGAGCAGGAGCAGGCTGAACATCGTTGCCAACCACACGAGGCCGGGAGCGACCAGTTCCAGGACGTCGGTGTTCGCATCCAGCGCGAAACCGAAGATGATCATGGTCACCCCAGCGAACGGGAGAACCTGGTTGGTCAGCACGCGGCTTCGTCGCTCGATCCGGAGGTCCTTCTTCGCGATGAGCCACGCGAGGCGCCACGATGCCACTAGACGCCGTCCTCGTGCACTCGACCCGCCACGACATCCACCGTTCGGGTGGCAAGCGTCGCCGCACGCTCCAACTCATGGCTTGCGACCAGAATCGTGGCTCCGGCACTCGCGGCTTGACGCAACGTGGCGTCCAGCTCGTCTCGGCCACGCTGGTCCAGCCCGGCGTGAGGTTCGTCGAGCAGCCACAGTCGGGCGCGGCGTGCGAGCAGACCCGCCAGGGCTGTCCGCCGCTTCTGGCCGGCGGACAGTTTGCTCACCGCGACCCCAGCGAGGCGCTCGGCGACCCCCATGCGCTCCATCGCTGCACCGATCTCATCGGCACTCGCTCCCACCGTCGCACCCCAGAACTGAACGTTCTCACGCACGGTCAGGTCGCCGTATAAGCCGTTCTGGTGACCGAGGAGTCCGACGTGAGGGCGTACGCCCTCACGGTCGACGACGAGGTCGTGGCCCATCACCACGGCACTCCCTCGCACGACCGGCAACAAACCGGCGCACAGCCGCAGGAGAGTGGTCTTACCGGCACCGTTCGGCCCCCGAAGCAGCACGATCTCGCCGGCTTCGACCCGCAGTGTCGCGCCGGACAGCGCAGGAAACTGCCCCAAGGTCGCAACCACTTCGGTCAGGTCGACAACGATTCCCGACGGCTCCGAACGACCCGCAGCGTCAGCGTCGAGGTCATCGCGCTGCTCGCTTCCGGTCGTTGACACGGCACCACGCTATTGCTCGGACACGCGATCATCTCGAAAACACCGTCGTTGTCGGCTCACATCGCAGACATCCGACCACTACCGTCTGGAGGCAATGTCCGAGATCGACACACCGTCAGCTGAACGCTCGGAGCGTTCACCGGCATCGCTTCGCGGCGATGATCCGTTGACGTCTCCGCGCGATCATCCAGTCGACGATGATCGGGAGCCTGCGAGCCGCGTCACCCCCGTCGATGCAGCAACGCTCACACGGGGCGGGCGCATCCGCAAGTGGGATCGCGAGCCGCTCCCCCACGATTGGCGCTTCTACGTCGGCAACCTCGGCAAGACCCTGATCGCTGTCGGGCTCTTGATGTTCGGCTTCGTCGGATACCAGCTGTACGGAACGGGCATCGAGACCGCCGCTGCTCAGAGTCAGTTGGAAGACCAGTTCGAAGAACAGCTGTCGCTGGTCGAGCCGGTTTCTGCCGACTTCGCCGAAGGGGTCGAGACCACGTCCGAGGCAGCATCGGCACCGAACGAACCGGCGGATTCCAACGAGGTCGCCGACACCGACGACGCCGAGCCCATCGGCGACGGCGCAGCATCAGCTTCCGACGCCGAGCCGTCGGCATCTCTGGACGACACCGTCGTTCCGGTCGAAGCGCAGAACATCCCGGACGATCTCGAGAACGGTGATGCGCTCGCCAAGATCGAGATCCCTCGGATCGGCGTGAGCGACATCGTGGTCGCCGGCGTGGACACCGGCGACCTCAAGCGCGGTCCCGGTCACTTCCCCGACACACCGCTCCCTGGTCAGCTCGGCAACGCAGCGATCGCCGGCCACCGCACCACCTATGGCCAACCGTTTCGCAACGTGGACCAGCTTCAAGTCGGCGACGAGATCCGAATGACCACCCTGAGCGGCGTGTTCGTCTACAAGGTCACGGGCCAGGTCATCGTCGAGCCCTCCGAGTACCAGGTCGTCGCCACGACCGACCCGACCGTTGCGAACCTGACGCTCACCTCCTGCCACCCGGTGTTCACCGCCCAGCAACGCATCGTGATCTTCTCCGAGCTCGATCGCACCGAATCTGCTCCGGTCGGAGCGCCCGTCATCAACTACGGCCGCCCCGACGTCGTCGAGGTCCCCGACGAGATCCCGGGCGACCTGGACCTGCCGACCGGCGACGCACAGGTCGACGATGACGGCAACCCGAGTGCGGCCGACACAACGACCGACGCCGGCGTATCAGGCGGCAACGGGGCGAGCACCGGCTCGCTCACCGATGAGGCCGTCGATGCGACCGACCAGCTCGGCTCAGCAGCCGTCAACGCAGGTATCGCCGACGCGTTCTCCGACGGATGGTTCAGCGACCCCGGAGCGAATCCTCAGGTCGGGCTGTGGGGCGTGTTCCTCGGCGCGATCGCGATCGCCGCCTACGCGGTCAGTCGTCGTTTCCGTAGCGACCTGCTCGGTCTGGCTGCCGGGCTGATCCCGTTCACGCTGGCGCTGTATTTCTTCTTCCAGAACGTGAACCGGCTGCTGCCGCCTCACCTCTGATCGGCGCTGGTCAGCGCCCGGTGAAGTCCGGGCGACGCTTCTCGAGGAACGCGGTACGCCCCTCCTCAGCATCGGCGCTGTCCCAAGCAGCCGTACGAAGTTCTTCGAATGCGTCATCGTGGCCGACCGTCGCCGACTCGAGTGCCGCCTTGTGTGCCTGCATCGTGAGTGGCGCCAGCGAAGCAAGCCGGGCCGCCCAGGTCATCGCGTCGTCGAGCCCACCGAGGCGATGAATCCCGCCACTTCGATGGAGTTCTGACGCCGTCGACGTCTCTGCCGCGACGAGCATCGCCCGCGCCGTGGACGCGCCGAACTCCGACGCCACTCGCCGCACTGTCCAGTGGTCGACGACCAAGCCGAGCTTGGCCGCCGGAACCCCGAGGACGCTGTCTGGCGTCGCAATCCGCAGGTCGCAGGCAACGACCAGCTGCGTTCCGGCTCCGAGTGCCGGTCCGTCGATCGCAGCGATCACCGGTACGCCGAGTGAGCCGAAGCCTTGTAGGAGCCGAGCGAGATCGTCCGTGAACTGGCCCTGCTCGACCCCACTGAGGTCTGCGCCGGCACAGAAGGCTGGCGGAGCGCCGGTGAGCACGACCGCTCGCACGTCGCTGAAGGGGGCCGATGCGATGCGTTCCTGCACCTCGATGAGCTCGACGATCGTGGCGTGATCGAGTGCGTTGCGGCGCTCGGGGCGATCGAGTGTGATCAGTTCGACTCGTTCGTTTCGTTCGACTCGCAGCATGGCGCCGTACGCTACGCGCTTCCTATGGCAGCAGACGAGAGCACCACCACGCCGCCGATCACCGACCCCGTGTTGATCAAGCGTGCAAAGATCGCGAAGTGGACGCTGCTCGCCAACCGCGTCGGCTATCTCTTCGTCGCCTTGGCGATGGCGCTGTTCATCATGGCGTTCGCGTTCGGGTTCAATTCGATCATGGCCACGCTCGTCATCATCGCCTTTCTGATCGGCTGCGCTCTGCTCGCTCCGTCGATCATCCTCGGCTATGCGGTCAAGGCGGCGTACCGCGAGGATCGCGAACGCGGTCTCTGACGCTTGTGGGCGAACCGGTTCCGAGTCCGGCTCGGAGCGGTTACCATCCGGTAACAGTGTCTCAGCGACTTCCTGCCACTGCTCGACGCGAGCAGATCCTCGCCGTTGCGTTGAACGTCTTCGCCGACGCCGGCTTTCACGGCGCGTCGATGAACGACATCGCCGTCGCCGCTGGGGTGACCAAGCCGGTGCTCTATCAGCACTTCGATTCCAAGCGGGATCTCTACAAGGCACTGCTGGACGACGTCGGGAACCGGCTCCTCGAGCAGACCGCCAAAGCCACGGCCGAGGCCACCGACGGCAAGAGCACCACCGAGCTGGGCTTTCGCGCCTACTTCCGCTGGGTTGCAGAAGATCACGCGGGCTTCCGACTGCTCTTTGGCGGCGGCACGTCGACCGACGACGAATTCGCCAGCGCCGTTGCCGCCATCACTGCTCAAGCTGCAGCTGCGACCGTTCCGCTCATCGACGTGGATCGACCCGAGTCCAGTCGCCGCACGCTCGCTCACGCGCTCGTCGGCATGGCGGAAGGCGCAAGCCGTCGCTTGGTCGAACTCGGCGACGACTTCGACCCGGACGAGATCGCCGAAGAAGTCTCGACGCTCGCCTGGGCCGGCCTTCGCGCCCTGTAGCTCAGTCGACGGCGAACGTGGAGAACGCGGCGGGGCGAAAGCGCTGACCGAGTGCCGATACCGCCCAGGTCATTGCTGCGGTGACCAACGGGATCACGACGATCAGAGCGAACGCGACGACCCACGGAAACGGCGCCGCCCCGATCGAATCGGTCGCTCTCCCCACGACGAACGCCGATGCGTATCCGAGTGGCACGGCGATCACGGCCGCGCCGGTCACGAGCACCCATGCTTTGATCGCGGCGACGCGGCGCAAGGTGGTCGGCGCAGCGCCCAAGGCGTGCAACACGTCGCGTTCCTCGCGGCTCTCCGACGCGGCAAGCGAGAGCCCGACCGCCACGACGAACAACACCAGCGCGAGCGACACCAGCACGACGGCGAGGCGGACCAACGCCCAGTTCATCGAGCTCGACGGGGAGTTGAGCTCTACCCACCAGGTCTCGAAACCACTCTCGATTGCCAGGTCGAAGCCCGGCGCTGTCGCCGATGGGACGAATGCATCGTCGAAGTACCCCAGCTGATTCGCGTTGAGCTTGCGCAGGGCCGATCGTTGCTCGGCGGTGAGATCGACCGGGTTCTCGACCCAGTACGTGGCCGTGCCGGCCTCGAGACCGTTCTGCTCGACGAACTCCTCGGTCACGAGCACCCGACCGAGCCATTGGCCACGCGTCGTCGTGATCACCTGCTCGACGAACTCCGCTTCGTCGTCACCAACGCGCACCGGCGGGAACGAACTGCGCACGACGACGTCCACCGGACCACTCTCCGCGAGGATGACGTGCGCACGCTCCGGCTCGAAGCCATAGGCGCCAGTTCCGAGGATGCCGTCCTGGTCGAGGATGGCGAGTTGCTCGTCGGTGAACGAGATGCGATCGATGAGCACGTCCGTCAGCACGGTGACGTCGAAGAGCGGTTCTGCGGTGAGCTCGTCAGCGCCGACTTCTTCCAAGGTGCGAACGTCGATCGGAAGCGGGTCGATGATCACGCGCTCGACGGGCACGAACTGCGCATCCGGCAGAAGCCCTTCGATCTCCGACCGCAGCGAATCGGGCAGCGGCATCGGTCGTTCCGGCGGCCGATCGAAGATGCCGTCGTTGGCACGAGCTTCTGCCTCGGCTGTCACGGACCGGTAGTAGTCCCGCGAAAAGTTGAGGGTGACGAGCGACAGGTCCGAGTCCCACCGAGCGTTCTGGGCAATCTCTGACTGCTCGGACAGACCGACCGAACTCGCGCCGGCGGTCCCCAACGCAGCGACCGTCGCGATCGCGGTCAGCACAGCGGCCGACCGGGATCTGCCTCGGTCCAGCGAACGCGAGGCCAGACGAACCACTCCGCCGCGACGACTGCCGAGGCGGCCGACTCCCGCAACGATCAACGGTGCTGCTCCCACCATGCCGAACAGGACGCACAGCGCGCCGACCAGGGCCACTGCGGCGGTGAGGTCACCCGGGTCGTCGCTGGCGGCAGCGGCGCCGAGGAGTACGAGACCGACACACACCAGCCCGACGCCCACCGGGGCGAGCCACCGCGGCGGTGCTTCGACCGGTCGTCGCCCTGCGAGCGCCGTGAGGACCGGAATCCTGGACGCACTTCGAGCAGGGATCAACGCCGCGACCGTGCTCGCGACCACGGCGGTGATTCCCACTGCGACGAGGTCACCTGCATCGAGGCGAAGCGGACCCGTCGATCGGTTCGCAACGCGTTCGATCCACCCCACACGGTCCGCGAGCAGCAGGCCCCCGACTGCGACGACCAGGCCGAACGCCGCGCCGACGGCCCCCGTCCAGGCACCTTGCATCGCCATCGTGCGCCGGATCACCGACTGCGACGCACCCGTCGCCGAGAGTTGGCCGATCGTGACGAGCTGACGTCGCGCCGACGTGGCAAAGGCCGCGGTGATCACGATGCCGAGCGCCACGTAGGTAACCATGCCGGCGACCCAACCCCATGCCAGCGTTCTCGTCGGGACTTCTTCTCGAGACGCATTGAGCCACGGATCGCCGGTTCCGAAGCCGCGACTCGACGGGTTCGCCACGCTGTGGAGGTAGGCGAACTCATTGGCATCGACTCCGTCGGGGAGATCGATCAGTGTGCGCTCGTCGTCGAGTGCCGGGAGCAACAGATCTCGGTCGAAGTCGGTCATCAACACGAGTGGGCCGTCGAGCCGTCGTTGGAGTTCGCCGAGCCCGACGACCTGACGCTCGGTGTCCGGCCGAACGAATCGCACGGTGTCACCGATACCGACCCCCAGGTCCCGTGCGACCCCCGGGCTGAGCAGCACGTCGCCCCCACCAATCGGAGCGACGCCGTCGACGACGTCGACGATGCCCTCGGTGATCGGCAACGACAGGTCCACATCCAGGAGTTCGGCAGTGAAAGCCGTGAGCCCGTCGCCCGCTTGAGCGGTCATCGCCGTGGACGTCATCAGCACCTCCGTGGACACCGAGCCTTCCGGCAGCGACGGGATCGGGCCCGTCGATGTGGACCAGGTCAGATCTGCCTGACCGTTGCTCCACGCTGCACGATCGGTGTTCGCCTCCGACAGCGTTCGCCCGACGATGCTCGCCGACGCCATCGCGATGACCGGCAACGCAACGAGCAGCATGACCAACACCGTCCGGCCCGGCCGCCGACGCACCTCACGCCGCGCCAACCGGGACGCCAACGCCCAAGAAGCAATCGGTGAGCGCTGGACCCGCTCCTGTACAGACTGCGGAGCCGATGCGGCGACGACCGGGCGGTCGTCGAGGACCGTCACGACGTCACCGCTGCCGAGACGGACTCGCCGAAGTCGGGCGATGTCTCGCTGACGATCTTGCCGTCGCGCATGAACACGACACGATCTGCCCACGACGCGAATCGGGGCTCGTGAGTCACCATCACGATGGCCACACCACGCTCAGACGCGAGACTCGCGAGCAGCTCGACGACCTGGTCGCTGTTGATCGTGTCCAACGCTCCCGTGGGCTCGTCGGCGAGCAGCAGACGTCGTTCACCGACCAGAGCCCGGGCAATCGCGATGCGTTGTCGCTGCCCGCCGGAGAAATCGTCGGGGTAGCGGCTCAGCTGCTCGTGAAGCCCGACCGAACGCAGCGCGTCAGTGGCGTGCGACCGGGCGTGACGAGCCGCTACCCCGTCGAGCTCGAGCGGCAACATCACGTTCTCGAGTGCGGTGAGGGCCGGCACGAGGTTCAACGACTGGAACACATACCCGACGTCCGTGCGCCGCAACGCTGCTCGCTGGTTCGGAGTCATGTCGACGACATCGCGCCCGTGCACCAACACGCGACCAGCACTCGGCGGTTCGAGGCCGCCAGCCAGGTGGAGCAGCGTCGACTTCCCGCAACCGGACGGGCCCGTGATCGCCACGAACTCGCCCGGCTGGATCGACAGGGAGATGTGGGAAACGGCCTTCACCTCGGTCGATCCGGACCCGAAGGTCTTGACGATGTCGCGAAACTCGAGTGTCGGGGTCATTTGGTACTCCTCGTTCGGTGTGCTGATCGGGTTCGGTGCGTGCCGGCGTTCATGCTCAGGATTCGGGATTCACATACGTCGAGCCAGCGCAGGTCGGCTTCTGCTCGCACGATGAGTGCGTCGGTCACCAAGAGGGCGGCGACGTCGCTGCCGTCGCTCTCCCCACTCCGAGCGCGGCGGCGCTTCTGGAGCAGCTCGGTCAAGGCCGCACGTTGGCGCGTGACTACGTCCAATGCGTGCGCCTCACCGTCCTCGATCGCCATCAACACCTTCAGCATGAGCTCGTCTCGGGGAGGCGGCTCGTCGGCGGGAACGGCATGCCACCAGTCACCGAGCGCAGACGCTCCGGCCAGGGTGATCGAGTACAGCTTCTGGTCGTCGACGCCGGTGCGCACGGAGACGAGCCCGTCTCGTTCGAGGCGATCGAGCGTCGTGTACACCTGCCCGACGTTCAACGGCCACACACCACCCGTGGCTTGCTCGAACTCGGTCTTCAGTTGATATCCGTAGTGGGGTTCGGCCTGAAGCAATGCCAGGAGCCCCTCTCGTACTGCCATGGATACCGAGTATGCACTACTCGATGCCGAGATGCAATACTCAGTATGCAGTCGAGACGTCAGGTCAGAAGATCGAGCACCTGTTCCGGCGGCATCGGCCGAGCGAAGAAGTACCCCTGCATGAAGTCGCACCCCGCCCGCTGCAGCCACTCCCGCTGATCTTCGCTCTCGATCCCCTCAGCGATGGTGACCAGCCCGAGCGCGTGAGCCATCGTGATCACGCCGGTCGTGACAGGAGCCGGCTCCGAGCCTCTGAGATTGGCCACCAACGAACGATCCAGCTTCAAGATGTCCGCGGGAAGTCGGTCCAGCGTGCTCAACGATGATTGGCCGACCCCGAAGTCATCGATCGCGATGCGCACGCCGAGCGAGCGCAGTCGCGAGAGCTGTGCGGACACGGCTTCGGGGTCGCTGGCGACTGCGGTCTCGGTGACTTCGACGACCACGTCGGCAGGCGAGACACCCGCATCCGCCATGACCGCGACCATGTCGTCGACCAATCGCTCGGAACGGAATTGGATCTGTGACAAATTGACCGCGACGTACAGGTCAGCAGCTCCGGGCGCTGCTTCACGCCAGCGAGCGAGCTGACGACACGCGGTCGCAAGCACCCATTCACCCACCCGGACGATCAACCCCGTCTGCTCCAAGAACGGCAGGAACGCCGAGGGCTCGAGATGTTCACCATCTTCACCCGGCCACCGGATAAGCGCCTCGACGCCGACCATCGCGCCGCTTCGCGCATCACGGATCGGCTGATAGTGCAGCGCGAACTGCATGGTCTCGACGGCACGCCGCACCAGGTTCTGATGCGAGAGCGCACTGTCGGCATCATCCCGCATCGACGGCTCGAACACCCGGTGGCATGACTTTCCAGCTGCCTTGGCCCGGTACAGACACGTGTCCGCGTCGCGCATCACGTCTGCGGCGGTTCGATGAGCGTCGGCGACGTGCACGACCCCGATCGACACGCTGGAGTACATCTCGAGGCCGGCAATCTCGAACGGGGCGACGAACTCACGCACGATCAGCTCAGCCAACCGTTCCGACGCCTCGGGGTCCGGCCCATCGCACAACACGGCGAACTCGTCTCCACCGACCCGCGCCAACGTTGCAGAACTTCCGCCGGCCACCGAGGTCAAACGCCGGGCAACCGCTTCGAGCATCTCGTCGCCGACGTGGTGCCCGAGTGAATCGTTGACGACCTTGAAGTGATCGAGGTCGAGGTACAACACGCTCGCCGCTCGATCCCCCGCCAAGACCCGCTCGATGCTCTGGTTGAGTGACCAACGGTTCTGGAGGCCGGTGAGTCCATCGTGAGTGGCTCGGTGTTCGAGGTCTCGCTCGCGTTCGATGTCGTCGCTGATGTCGGCGAGCGAGCCGACGATCCGCTCCACGCGCCCGTCGCGAACGAGCGGCGCTCCAACGATCTGAACCCAACGCCGCGAACCGTCTTCGAGGTCGATCGAGGCTGTTGCATCGATCGGGACGGACTGAGAACGAAAGACCTCTCCAGCTCGTCGGCCGATCTCGGTTGCCTGATCGGGCCCGAATCGGGCAATGACATCACTCGACATCATCTTCGTCGCCGAGCCGGGCAGGCCGAGCAGTTCGGCACAGCGCGGTGACAACTCGATCACGTCGGTGCCTCTGTCCCAGTCCCAGATTCCATCCCGAGACGCCTCAGCGACGAGGGCGTACCGCTCCTGTGATCGCAGGAGGGCTTCTTCGATCTTGACCGCAGAAGTGACCTTGCGGAATCCTCCGACGACCCCCACGACCGCTCCGAGCTCGTCTCTCAGCGGTGCCTTGGTCGTGTGCAACACGTCGACCGTGCCGTCCGGACTGATGACGAACTCCTCGAACTCCACGATTGCCTCGCCGGTGTCCATCACGTGTCGGTCCATCGCCCGGAACTCGCGCGCCATCTCGCTCGGGAAGTAGTCGTGGTCGTTGTGACCGAGCGCGTCCTCCATCGAGTCCACACCAAGCAGTTTCAGGAACGCTTCGTTTGCCCCGAGGAACCGACTGTCGATGTCTTTCCAGAACACGCCTGCTGGCACCGCGTCGATGACTTGACGCAGGATGCGTCGTTCGTCGATTCCCGGCAAGCGCTCGAAGAAGTCAGGCACGTCGGCAGCTGCATCGGCAGCCGAGAGGGAGTGTTCGGTCGTCATAACGAAGTGCGCCCGATCCGTACCCTCCAGAGATCGACCCGCGGGTCAGATACTACGCCACCAGTCCGCCGAACGGGAACGAATGTAGATCCTTACGTTGACAAGTGTTCACTTTTCGTGTTGGGTGATCGTCATGACCGACGTGCTCGAGCCTGCTCCGTCCGCCGAACTCCCGATCCGCCGCCCCAGCGAGAACATCTACCTGTCGGGCAACTACGCGCCCGTCGAGACCGAGGTGACCGCACACGACTTGGCCGTCGTCGGCGAGATACCGGTCGAGCTCGAAGGCCGATGGCTGCGCAACGGACCCAACCCCGAACACGCCGTCGACGAGACCAAGCATCACTGGTTCATGGGCAACGGGATGGTGCACGGCGTGCGCCTGCGAGGCGGCAAGGCCGAGTGGTACCGCAACCGCTACGTGTCTTCTCCCGAGGCGCGAGCAGCCGGTTCGTTCGGCGCGAACACCAACGTCGGAGGCTTCGCCGGGACGACGTGGGCAATGGTGGAGGCCGGGAACCCACCGATCGAGCTCGCCTACGACCTGACATCTCGCGGCGAGAACCGCTTCAACGGCACGCTCGACGGCCCGTTCACCGCGCACCCCAAGTACGACCCGTCGACCGGCGAGCTGCACTCCATGAACTACCAGTGGCCGGACCTGATGGATCATGTGAACTACACCGTCGTCGGCGGCGATGGCCGAGTCACCAAGAACCTGGCGATCCCCGTCAACGACATGCCGATGATGCACGACATGTCCCTCACCGACACGTACGCGATCGTCTACGACCTTTCCGTCACCGTGAACTTCGACGTGCTCAGCGCCGGCTACCCGTTCCCGTTCAAGTGGGACCCGGACCGACCGGGGCGAGTCGGACTGCTCCCCCGCGATGGCTCCGCCGATGACATCGTCTGGTGCGACGTCGACCCTTGCTACGTGTTCCACCCACTCAACGCCTACGACACGCCAGACGGCAAGGTCATCGTCGACGTGTGCCGCTACGACGACCTCATGGTCGACGATCGTCATGGCCCGTTCACCGAGAACCCTCCGACACTCGACCGTTGGGTGATCGACCCCGCGACGCGCCGCGTCACCGAAACCCGCATTGACGACATGGCCCAGGAGTTCCCGCGCCACAACCCCAAGGTCGGGCTCAAAGAACACCGCTTCGGCTACACCTCGCAGGTCAAGCCGACCGAGGTGAACCTGCACGGCACCGTCAACAAGTTCGACTTCCGAGCCGGCACCGTCGAGCGCCACGACTTCGGGTTCGGACGCGGCGGCGCCGAGCCGGTGTTCGTTCCCAAGCTCGACCGCGACGAAGAGGACGCCGGTTGGATCCTGACGGTCGTCTACGACGCGACCACCGACTCGAGCGAACTTCACGTGCTCGACGCCGAGGACATCACCGCCCCTGCGGTGGCGCAGATCTCACTCCCCCAGCGCGTGCCGTTCGGGTTTCACGGCAACTGGGTTCCCGACTCCAGCGTCAGCCCGGACTGACCACGAGGCGTTGGACAGCGCCCAAGCTCTCGTTCTTCTCAAGATCTCTTCGATCGAGGTCGATACCCAACGGTGACCTCGGACACCAGACGCACCCGCCTGCGGTCGGCCGTGCGCTGTTCACTCGGCGTCGTCGCTGCGGGCACCCTTGCTCTCAGCCCGCACGTCGTCCACGCGGCAGCAAGCACCGAACAACTCGATGCTGACGGCGTCGAACTCCTGGACAGCGCGCTCGAGGCGCTCGACGATGCGGACCGCGAAACCTACGACGAGCTCACCAATCAAGCGTTCGACGGAACGGTGTGGCTGCCGACGGCTGCGATTGTCGCCCTCGACCAGGAAGAGCCCGACGACATCGAGCTGTGGCTGGAAGTGCTCGAGAGCGACGATGACAACCTCGCGACGTTCGCTGCGATAGCGATCACCTGGGACCGGGATGCGTGGAACGACCTCGAGTCAGCTGATCGATCCACGCCAGAACTGTCGATCGAGATCTCCTATGCGGATCAAGACGCAGCCAGCCTCTTGGAGGTGATCGACCGTCGAAACGTCGAGATTCCCGACTCCGCTCGACTCGTGCTGTCCTCGCCCGATTCGATCGACGGCGAGCTTCCCGACGATGCCGCGTACGCGCAAGCCCTCGCCGACCTCGTCGAGCTCGCCAGTTCCGGCTCGGCAGAATCGCCGGCCGACGCCGCTGAACCCGCGCCACCGGTCAGCGCTGTACCGACCATTGTGATCGACGAGGCGGCGCCGGATGCCGCCGCACCCCCGGCGACGACCTCGACGCCAACGGTGGCCACGACTTCACCAGAATCCGCGAGCTCTGCGCCGCTGATCATCGCGATCGTGCTCGGCTCCGCCGCGCTGCTGCTCGGCCTCGTCGGAGCGTTCCGCACACGGAAGACCGACCAGCTGGCCGACATCGCGTTCACCGACGGACTGACAGGACTCAGCAACCGTCGCCGCCTCGATGCCGACACCGCGGCGCAGCGAGCTCGCGGCGAACGCACCACCGCAACGCTGATGGTCGACGTCGACCACTTCAAGAAGTTCAACGACACGCACGGCCACGCGCTCGGCGACGAAGTCCTGCGTCGGGTCGGTGCTGCGCTCAGCAACGAATTCCGAAAGACCGACGTGCCGTACCGGTACGGCGGCGAAGAGTTCTGCGTGCTGCTCCACGACACGACACCGCAAGAAGCGCACGCGGCGGGCGAGCGAGCACGCGCCGCGATTGCCGCAATTCAGCTCCCGGTCGACGCGCAGGTCACTGCCTCCGTCGGCGTGTCCACCGGTTCCTCGCGGACCATCGAACAGACCATCGAGCGAGCGGACGCCGCGCTGTACGGAGCAAAAGAGTCCGGCCGCAACTGCGTCGTGATGAGCTGACCCAGAGCAGTGGCGCCCGGCGCCGCGGCGTCGTTAGCGTGTCCACGTGACCCATCGCTTTGCCGAGTACGGCATGACCTCGAGCGTCGCGCCGCTGCGCAAAGTCGCCATGCGACGGCCTGGCGCAATGCTCGACGCCGACCACGAGCAGTGGCACTACACGAAGCCGCTCGACGCTGCCGAGCTGGTGCGCCAGTACGACGCGTTTGCGGCACTCGTCGAAGCCACCGGCGCCGAGATCTCGTGGATTCCCGACGGCGCCGCCGACGACCTCGCCGATTCCGTGTTCACCTACGACCCGTCGTTCGCTGTTCCAGGTGGCGCGGTGGTGCTACGTCCAGGCAAGGCGCTGCGAGCCGGCGAAGCGGATCTTCATGCCAAGTTCTACGGCGACCTCGGTGTGCCGATCCTCGGCCGCATCGAGTCGCCAGGACTCTTCGAGGGTGGCGACTGCTTTTGGCTCGACGACACGACGCTGGCCGTCGGTCGCGGATTTCGCACGAACCAATCAGGCATCGACCAGATGACCTCGATCGTGGCTCCGCTGGGCATCAGCGTCGAGGCCTACGACCTCCCGTATCACCTCGGTCCGGAGGCCTGCCTCCACCTGATGTCGGTCGTGAGTGTGCTCGACATCGACCTTGCACTCGTGCACACCCCGCTCATGCCAACGGCGCTGTATCAGCGCATGATCGAGCTCGGCTACGCCCTGCTCGAAGCTCCGGCAGCCGAGTTCGATGCAAGCCTCGGCTTGAACCTCAACGTTCTGGCGACCGCACCGCGGGAGGTGATCGCCATCGCCGGATTCGACAAAACACTCGAGCTGATGCGCGACGCTGGTTGCGAGGTCACCACGTTCGTTGCCGACGAACTGTGCATTCCGTGCGAAGGCGGTCCCACGTGCCTGACGCGACCGCTGCTGCGCGACTGACGCGAGACTCGCTGCGTGACGCCGATCGATTCCGCCGCACTGCACGACGAGGTGCTCGCAGCGCTCCGCCCCGTCGCTCCAAGCGATCCCGATGTCGGCGAGCGGGTTCGCATGGACCGACGCTCGGCGTTGGAACACCTCGGAGTCAGGACCCCGGTGCGGCGTCAGCTGGTGAAGCGCGGCTTCGCGTTCACCACCGGATCCGACGCTGACGTACTCGCGGCGTGGGATTCGATCTGGAAGTTCTCGAACTGCGCCGACGTGATGTTCACGGTGCTCGACTACTACCGAGAGC
>CALIOL010000137.1 GCA_938044705.1 uncultured Ilumatobacter sp.
ACGCACGGAGAACAACTTCGTGTTGCCGGAGTACTACCGACTCGACGACGACCCGACCGCAGGGTTCGGCAAGGTGTGGACTCCCGTTCTCGAGTCGGACCTGCCTGCGGAGACCGGCTTGGCCGACTACGTCTTCGACACACTCGCACTGCCCCAGAACAACACCGATCCGTTCGAGACGCCGACCGACGCGGACAGCCCGTGGCAATCCCCCGGGCCGTCGTCTGAATCGTTCGAGGTGGAGCTGGGCGACGGCTCGGTCGTCGAGTACTCCTGGTATCGGTTCATCGATCAGCCGGCCATGCGGTATCACGACTTCTCCGATGCGGAACTCGACGTGATCCAGGCGCGCGTCGAGATGATGCACCGAGAGTGGGGCGCAGACCGGCCGTACCTGGCGCCGCCCTCGGTCGGTGACTTGGTGTCCTTGGACGAGGGCGTACTCGTCACTCCGCCGACTGGCATGGAGATCGGTTACGTGCCGATCGCAACTCGACAAGCAATCGTCAGCGGGAGTTGAGGTCGACGTCGATCGAACGGTCGATGCCGAGCCGGGCTCGGATGTCTTCGAGCGGCGTGTCGAGCTCGTCTTCCCAGCGCTCGAAGTGCAGGTTGTCGGCCTTGCGGCCCATCATCCAGCCGATGGACATGGCATCCATGAGCGGCTCCATGTAGCGAGGGCTCACGAACGCAAAGTGGCTTGTGGTCACGGCGAGCCGCATCGAGTGATACGGGAAGCGGAGTTGCGCGAGGTGGAACGCTGCCATCTTGATCTCACCGGCAGGATCCGGTCCGAACCCGGCGATCGTGTGCGCAACGTCGTGAATCTGGCTGAGGCGCACACTGACGTATCCCAGGTCGTCGGGTAGCCGATCGAACTTGCCGGCGTCGACGAACTGCTGGTGCACAGCCTGGTAGTTGACGAGCAGGTTCGCATCGAGGCCGTTGTCGACGATGAAGGAGTGGTAGGCCAGGCCGAGCGATCCGGGTGAGCACTCGGCAAGTTGATCGAGCACCAACGGCTCTCCGATGTATCGAGCATCGAGGAACTCGCGAGCGCCTTCGAGGCGTGCCAGCTCCGCCGAGTAGTCATCGATTGCGGGCTGAGGTGCTGCTGCCCACCACTCCGGGAGCAGCTGGTACACGCTGTATGCCATCGGGCGGTCGACCGCCCAGAAGAACTTCTCGGCGAAGTCGCGGTCCACGACGGGGGGCTTGGATCCACTCATCATCGGCCCCCGCCGTCGACGCGCATCAGCGTGCCCGTGGTGAAGGAGCTCGTCGGGCTGGCGAGGTACAAGGCGGCGCCGACGATCTCGTCGGGCTCGCCTCCCCGCTTGAGCGCGATGTTCGCCCGCGCGTCCTTCTCGAACACGTCCATGTCCCAATGGTCGGAGATGTCGGTGAGGAACGGACCGGCGATGATGCAGTTCACCCGGACCGTCGGGCCGAATGCGAACGCGAACGAGCGGGTCAGTGCGTTGAGGCCTGCTTTGGCCGCTCCGTAGGGTTCGGCGCTCGGCATCGGGCGCTCGGAGGCGACGCTGCTGACGTTGATGATCGAGCCTCCTCCGTCGGCGACCATGCGCTCACCGACCAGGGCCATCAGGCGGAACGGTCCCTTGAGGTTGACGCCGACGACCTTGTCGAACAGTTCCGATGTGACGTCGCTGACCTTGTCGTAGAGCGGCGACATGCCGGCGTTGTTGATCAGGATGTCGATCTTGCCGAACCGGTCGTACGCCGCGTCGACGAGTCCATCGATCTGGTCCCAATCGGCGACGTGGCATCCGTACGGCATTGCTTGGCGCCCCATGGCTTCGATCTCGGCGGCGACCTCGACGCACGCGTCGACCTTGCGGCTGGTCACGATCACGTCGGCACCTCGGGATGCGAGCGCGAGTGCCATCTGTCGGCCGAGGCCGCGGCTACCGCCGGTGATCAGCGCTGTCTGGCCCGTGAAGTCCAGGAGCTCGTCGGTCTTGCGGCTCGACCCGTTGGCTTCCACGCGCCGACCGTAACACGCAGGGTGAAGCTGCTCACGAGGAGCGTTTGCCGATCCGCGGCACAGGTTGCCTAGGCGATCCAGTCGGTGACGAAGATGCCCGACGCTTCGACGACCACACGGAAGACCCGATGAGCGGGGACGAACACTCGGCCGGCCGCGTCGAGTTCCAGGAACCGTTCGTCAGCTCGTGCGACCTGCACCCGAACTCCGGGCGCCGCGGAGCCGAAACCCTCGGCCCGCACCGACAGCGCGGTGCCCTCGTCGGAGGGGGCAAACAGCACGATGATGTGCCCGGCGCTTCGCCAGTCGCACATCGCAGCGCCTTCGTCGCCGGGCTGCTGGAGCGCCGCCGGAGCTGGCATCCACGGGGCGGTCTCGGTGACGTCGATACGGAGTGGCGCGAGTCCGTGCAGCTGTTCGCGGAGCTGATCGGGCAACTCGGCGGTGATCGCAGTCCGCACGATTCCCTCGAGCCTGTCGTCGATCTCGTCGCGGCGATCGTCACTCATTGCTCGTCCTCGTTCAACAGGCGGCGCACGGGTTCGGTGTCGCGCAACTTGGCAAGGCATCGCGACTTGCGCACCCGAACCGTCCCCGCGGTCGCACCCAGCGCCTCACCGACCTCGTCGGCTGAGAGGTCCGCGCCGAAGAACAAGCGGAGGAGCTGTCGACACTCTTGCTGCAGGTGCGCAAGACCCGCGAGTGCTGCCTTGGTGTCCGATTGGGATTCGATGTGAGCGTCCGCTGGCTCCTCGGTGTGCGTGTGGCTCTCGACGAGTTCGGTCGGCGCCGGCTCGCGTCGTCGACGTCGCGACGACTCGAGGGACGTGTTGCGAGCAACACCGGCAACGAACGACGTCAGCCGAGCGGGGTCGTCG
>CALIOL010000138.1 GCA_938044705.1 uncultured Ilumatobacter sp.
TTGGCCTCGACCCCGCGCAGCCACCAAACGCTCATCGTCCTCCTCGACGACGATCATCGCGGGTTCAGCGTCATCAACATCGCCGGCACCGACGACAACGATTCGGTCCTCCACGCCGCCGACCACATCACGGGAGTTGCCCACCACCTCGACGAGATCGGAGCGGTCGTCATCGCGTCATTCCGCCCCGGCGGCTCCGATGAACTGGACGACGTCGAACGATGGCTCACGATCGACGAGCAACTCGGCGCGGTCGGCGTCGAACTCATCGAGTGGTTCGTGATCGGCACATCGGTGTCGTGCCCACGTGCGCTGCTCGGTGACGCGCCTCGCTGGGCCGCCTGATCAATCCTGCGCGTCCATCGCCGCGGTGCGAGCTCGCCGCTCAGCCGGGCTGAGGCGGAGGCCTGCACCGCGCAGGCGTCGAACCAACTCGCGACTCGCGACCACCGTCGCGCCCGCAGCAATCATGTCGTCGCGGTACTCCTCCGGGATGTCGAAATGATCTCCCTGGAACGCGCGCCGCGGAATGTCGAGCGCGTCCGTGAACTCGAACAGTTCGTCATAGGAGACGTCGCTCACCATGTGACACCACTTGCGGCCCTGGAACCACCAGCGGGCTTCGTCGATGAGAATCGCCACGCGCCGAGCATGCCACGATTCCAGGCTCATGCGCGAGACTCGCCCCGTGCCCGAACTGCCACACGTCGACCCGGACGACCCGATCGCCGAGCACCGCACCACGTGGCTGCGCCTCATCGGCGACGACGCCCCCGTCGCAGGCCTGCTGCAGCGCCATCGAGAGAAGCACCGCCGCTACCACACGCTCGAACACGTCCTTTCGGTCCTCCGCCACGTGCACGAACTCGCCGACTCCGAGCCCGTGGGCGACATTGGCGCCGTGGTTGCCGCAGCGTGGTTCCACGACGCCATCTACGAACCTCAGTCACCAGCGAACGAGCGAGCCAGCGCCCGACTCGCTCGACGAGAACTCACCAAGCTCGGGTGGAGCACCGACCGAGCGGACGGCGTCGGCACGATGATCGAAGGGACTGCGGCGCACCTCGACCCGCCTGACGTCGACAGCGCCGTGCTCTTCGACGCCGACCTCTCCATTCTGGGCGCCGCGCCCCCCGCCTACGAGACCTACGTGACACAGGTTCGCGCCGAGTACTCCCACGTCGACGACGACACCTGGCGAACCGGCCGCGCCGACGTACTCCAGTCCTTTCTCGAACGAACAGCGATCTACGCGACACGGACCGGGGCGGCACGATGGGAGACGGCCGCACGCGACAATCTGGCCGCCGAACTCGATCAGTTCTAGGCGCCGACCGTTACCGCGGGTGACGCCGCCGAACCCGCGGCACGACGATCGAGCAGAAAGTAGGCGGCTCCCGCCGCCATCGCTACGGCGCCCATCAACACGATCGCAGGACGCAGGCCGATCACCTCAGCGAGCAAGCCCAACGGCAGCGCAGCGATGCCGAACCCGGCGAAGCTGAGCATCAGCAACGACTGCACCCGGCCTCGATGCTCCGCATCTGACATCCCGAGGGCAAGCGTGTTCGACAGCGATTGGTAGCCGGTCGCTCCCGCTCCGACGAACACCGTCACGACGAACGCGCTGACAAACGTCGGTGCGACGCCGAGCACCATCACCGCTCCGCCGAAGACGCCCGCCGACACGATCATCAGCTGGAACGCGCGCGGGCCGTCCGCGTGGCGAGCGATCGAAATCGCCACCGCAACCGCTCCGATCGCACTCGCGGACATGATCACGCCGACGTAGCCGTCGGTGAGGTCGAACGTGTCCTTCACCAGCGCGGGAATGAACGCCACGTAGTTGAAGCCGAACATGATCACGAAGAACGAACTGACCAGCAACCGCTTCAACGACGGGAACGCCCAGACATAGCGAACCCCATCGGCGATGTCGACAAATGGATTGGTTCGACTGCGGGCCTGCATCGGCGCACCTTCGGGACACCGCAACAGCTGGACCAACGCAAACGCTGAGAACACGGCACTGACCAGGTACGCGCCGCCAAGGCCGAAGAAGGCAATGCCCGCGAGCATCCCTGCGAAGGCCGGCGCGAACACCCGGGTGCCATTGAGGCTCAACATCGACAAGGTGATCGCATTGCCGAGCTGGTCCGCACCGACGAGCTTCGCGGCGAAGGCCACGCGCGCCGGGCCGTAGAACCCGAAGGCCAGACCCTGCGCCACCGATGCGAGCGCAAGCATCCAGAACTGCACCACGTCGGTCACGACCACGATGCCCATGCCGAGCGCTCCAGCGAACAACACCCCTTGGCTGATCAGCAGCACCTTGCGGTTCGCGATGCGATCCGACGCCACGCCACCGAGCGGAGTGGCGATCAGCATCGTCACCCCGAAGCACAGGTAGATCAGCCCGAGTGCGCCCTCGCGCTCGGTCAGGTCCCAGGCCAGCACACCACGCAGCAGAAACTGCATTTGCACCGACATGAAGGCGAACGTGCCAGCAAACCACAAACGCCGGTACCCGACGATCGACAATGAAGCGAAGGCACCCCCTGACGCTCCAGGGCCGGCAACAGCGGTCGGCGCCTTCTGGTCGTCGTCGGTCATCGAAGCTCACCCTGCCGGATCAACCGCGAGAAACTTCGGTCGGGGCGACGTGGCGTGTGTCTCAGCCCAGCGGGCTCGCGGACGACGCTCAATCGGCTTGTGGCCGACGCGGTCGCTTCACGGGGATCGGGATCAACGCCGGCTCGGGCTCACGTTGTGCCGCGATCGCACCACCGATGACCGCGGCGGCAGCACCGACGGCGACGATGATCGTGATCAACATGAGGATGACCGTATCGCACCCACGTTCGCGATCGGCGACGGAACTCGATGTTCTCGACGTGTTCCGCAAACGGGCCGAACGAGCCGAGATCGCTTGCGGGCCTGCCACAATGGCCCCATGACCGATCTCGAGACGATGCCACAGGTCGACTTCGACACGATCACCGACTCCGACACGGAGACCAGCGAGCCCACTTCCGCGCACATCGTGAAAGCCGGTCCGGGCGAAAATGGGGCGGCGATCGTGCTGGAGGCTCGCATCATGGGCACCCCGATCGAAGCACTGTGCGGTTTCGTGTGGGTGCCGTCGAAAGATCCCAAGCAATTGCCGGTGTGCCAGCAATGCAAGGACATCTACGAGATGTACAAGTCGTTCAGCGACAACGTCAACCGCGATACGCCCGTCGATTGAGCGACTCACTTCGGATTCGTCAGGCGGTCCGTGCGGTCATCACGACCCCGCACCACGAGATTCTCCTCGTCCGCTTCGAGTTCCCCACGGCAACGGTCTGGGCGCTGCCCGGTGGCGGACTCGACCCCGGCGAAGATCACCTGACTGCGCTCCACCGCGAACTCCACGAAGAGGTCGGACTCGTCGACGCCGACCTCGGACCGCACATCTGGACGCGAGAGCAGATCATCGAGTTCATCGACGGCAACTGGGACGGCCAGCGAGATCAGTATCACCACGTGCCCGTGTCGCGCCGCTTCGAGCCGACCCCAGCACTGTCGTGGGCCCAGCTGCGCGCTGAACGCCTCCACGAGCTGCGCTGGTGGACGATCGACGAAATCCGTGGCGCCACCGAAGACGGTGCCCGCTTCGCGCCCGGCCGCCTCGGCGAGCTGCTTCGAGACCTCGCCGACACCGGACCACCTTCGACGCCCGTCGATACCGGCGTCTGACCCGCAACCGTCAGGAGCTCGGCGGTGGCGGTTCCTGGTGGTGGCTGGTCCGCACGATGGCGGACTGCTGCGCAAGACCGAGGAGCCGACCATCTTCGGCCCACAGTCGCGCCGTCGAGTGGCCGACGGACCGGTGGAAGCCGTCGGCTTCGATCTCGATGAGGACCCAGTCGCTTGGCCGCGGGTCGACCACGCGGATCGTGTTGTCCAGGCTTGTTCCACCCGGTGCCACGCCGAGCGAAGCACACACCGCGAGCGGGCCCAAGTCAGCAACGAACCCTTGCGTCGCCGGGCTCCCGATTCCTTGATCGAACATCCGGACCCACATCGCAAGGCCGTCGGTCTGGGGTTCGCCTACCGCCTCCGCTGCAAACTTCCCGACGGCGATGCGGCGCTCGAACGAATCGAAGAACGACGCCGACACGTCGGTCTGGAAGATCTCGTCGAACGGGCGCGACTCGTCCGGTGTGGGCACGACCGGCATCGTCTCGAACGCGTTCTCGTCACCCGCGTCGCGCACGTTGTGTGCACACACCGACGCAAGGACGACGTCGCCGCCGACGCGTCCCGTTACTTGCGTCTGCGTCGTCGCCCTTCCTGCGGCGGCGATGTTCACGTCGAATTCGACGACATCACCTGGAACGGGCGAACCGACGTACTGCGTCGTGATCCACTGCAGCGGTCGCCCCGTTGCCCGTTCCGACGCCTCGACCGACGCAGCGATTCCCGAGCCTCCGTAGAGGAATGCGAACGGCGTACACAGCGACGGGCCCACGTGCAGCCGGAACGACGTGGACGTCGAACCGTCCTCCAAGGCGAGCAGATCCAGTCTCGGCAGCGGTTCAGGCGTGGGAACGTGACGGGATGCGTCGGACACGGCGCCAGCGTTGCATCTCGCCTACCCCACGACGAAACCGATCCACCGAACCGTTGAGGTGTGTCCGTCGCAGTCGTGTGGCAGGCTCCACGGCGTGAAGATCACCGACGTCACCACGTTCGTCATCAAGAACCCGCCGCCGGAGTTCGGCGGCAAGTACTTCATCGTTGTCAAGCTCACGACGGACACCGGCATCGTCGGCTACGGCGAGATCTACGCAGCCACCTTCGGGCCGCACACCATTGCATCGATGGTCGACGACGTCGCCGCGCGCTGGGTCATCGACCAGGATCCGAACCGCATCGAGTTGATGTGGCGCCGGATCTACTCGAGCGGCTACGCCTTGCGCCCGGACCCAACGCTCGTCGGCATCATGAGCGGCCTCGAGATGGCGTGTTGGGACATCGTCGGCAAAGACTGCGGCAAGCCGATCTACGACCTGCTCGGCGGGCGTGTTCACGACAAGCTCCGGACCTACACCTACCTGTACCCGAGCGCCGGGTTCCGAGACGTGTACACCAACCCAGAACATGCGGCAGCCCGCGCAGTGAACGAACTCGAACGCGGTTTCACTGCGCTCAAGTTCGACCCCGCCGGCCCCTACACCGCCTTTGACGGACACATGCCGAGCCAGGACGACATCGTCGACTCCGCTCAGATGCTGTCGACGCTGCGAGGTGCAGTCGGCCCGAAGGCTGACCTGCTGTTCGGCACGCACGGTCAGTTCACCGCAGGCGGCGCTATCCGCCTCGCCGCCACGCTCGAGCCGTTCGATCCCCTGTGGTTCGAAGAACCGTGTGCAGCCGACCTCCCTCACGAGATGGCGCGGGTCGCCGCACAGACGTCGATTCCGGTGGCAACCGGCGAGCGACTCACGACCGTGTCGGAGTTCGCGGCCCTCGGCCGCCACCAGGCGGCGTCCATCTGGCAACCGAACCTCGGGCGATGCGGCGGCATCCTCGCCGGCAAGAAGATCGCAGCGATCGCCGAAGCGAACGGCTGCCAGATCGCACCCCACCTCTACTCGGGGCCGATCCTCGGAGCGGCGAACGTGCAACTCGCCGCAACGTTGCCGAACCTGCTGATCATCGAAGGCATCCGCGAGTGGGGCGGCTTCCACGCCGAACTGCTGAACACCCCGATCGTGTGGGAAGAGGGCTACGTGATTCCGTCAACCGAGCCCGGCCTCGGCGTGGAGCTGAACGAAGAAGTCGCTCTCGCCAACCCGTGGCCCGAGGGCGACGGTGGGCCCCTCCACCTCTCCATGGTCCCCGACCCCGTCCGCTAGCTCGCACAACATGAGCTACCAAGAACCCGACTTTCTTCCGTGGGACGGGCGACGGGTGCCGATCACGTTCGTGGGCGGCTACCTCGGGGCGGGCAAAACCACGGCAATCAACGAAGTCCTCGCCGAAACGGACCGACCGATCGCAGTGATCGTCAACGACGTCGGTGCGATCAACATCGACGCCAAGCTGATCCGCAAACGGTCGGGCGACACGATCGAACTCACCGACGGCTGCGTCTGCTGCTCCGCGATCGAAGGGTTCGGCGCAGCCTTCGACCAGATCCGCGCACGACCAGAGCCGCCCGAGCACGTCATCGTCGAGCTCAGCGGCGTCGCCGAACCCGGCAACGTGCTGCCGTGGGGCCAATCCGCAGGGTTCATGCTCGACGGGGTCGTCATCGTCGCCGCGGTCGACCAACTCGTCGACGAAACGATGCCGATCTGGATCCGCACCCATGTCGAGCAGCAGGTGAGCGAAGCCGACCTGATCGTGCTCACCAAGTCGGATCTCGCCGACACCGCCGACGTCGCACGAGCCCACGACCGTCTCGCTGCACTCGCTCCCGACGTTCCCATCGTCGATGGGAGCACGGGCACTCGCGAACCCGGAGCGCTCGGACGGTTTCTCGCCCTCGGCGGCCACCGGGCAGGCGACGCTGCTCGCGTCCCCGGACCGACGCTGTTCGACCTGCACGACGTGAACACGGTGTCGGTCGGCGAACAGCTCGACCGGCAGGGCATCGACCGATTGCTCGATTCGCTCCCCCGCGACATCGGCGGCCACATCGCCCGTGCCAAAGGCGTGATCGACACCCCTGATGGACTCGTGCTCGTGCAAGTCGTCGGGAACCGGCGAGAGATCACACCGCTGCTTCCCAACGAGTCTCAACAGCCGACGGATCTCGTCGTGATCTCGCTCGCCTGATCACGCCCGGACCCGATACATCCCCCGACCGGCACCCCACCTATCCTGCGGCCATGTCTGACGTCTCGGTCTCACGCACCATCTCCGCCCCGGTCGACGCGGTGTGGTCGTTGGTCTCGGACCCGACGCGGATGGGTGAGTGGTCCCCCGAGAACCGCGGCGCCGTCTGGCTCGGTGACGCAAACGGCCCGGCCGTCGGCAACCGGTTCCGCGGTTCCAACAAGAACGGCTGGATGCGTTGGAAAACGGTCTGCACCGTGAGCGATTGCGTCGAGAACGAGATCTTTGCGTTCGACGTCAAGTCGGGCCCCATTCCGATTGCGAGCTGGTCATACCGCCTCGATTCGGTCGACGGCGGGACCAAGGTGACCGAAGAGTTCACGTCGAAAGAAGCCGAGTGGATGGAGAAGCTCATCAACAGACTTCTCAAGATCGAATCGCGAGCCGAGTTCAACCGCGACGGCATGGAAGCCACCCTCGCGGCGATGGCCGCTGAGCTCGAGCCGAGCTGACCTTCACACCGGCGGTGCCGGTCACCGAAAGTCGCGGCTCGAGGTCTTGCCGGGCATCGGGAGCGCAGCAAGGTGATCGGCCACGATGTTGATCACCCCTTCAGCACGTTCGAGCCGCCCACGAATCAACATCGCCGGCGCGCCACGCGCCACCTTGCGGAACCGCGCCCAGCAGCCTTTCGACACCACGACGTTGATCAGACCGAACTCGTCTTCCAAGTTCAGGAACGTGGTGCCCTGTGCGGTCATCGGCCGCTGACGATGCGTGACGACTCCAGCGACTCTGACCACCGACGTCGGCTCCGCATCCCACAACTCTTTCGAGGTGAGCACCCCCAGTCGGTCCATCTCCTGACGCACGAAGATCGTCGGATGCCCTTCGGGCGACACGCCGGTAGCCCACAGGTCGGCCACCGCCACCTCGACCGGCGTCATCCCCGGCAGGCGCGGCGAGTCGGCACCGGTGACCATCCCTTCCAGTCGCCCTGGACGCGACTGCGCGGTGGCACCGACCGTCCACAGCGACTCACGTCGGTCGAGACCGAGACATTCCTCGAACGCACCAGCCGTCGCCAGCGCTTCGAGGTTCCCCAGCGTGAGTGACGGAACTCGCCGCACCAGGTCCTCCGTGCTGGCGAACAGACCGCCCTCGGCCCGTTCGGACTCGATCTGCTCAGCCAGCTCGGTCCCGATGGTCCGCACCGACCCCAGCCCCAGCCGCACCGCCAAGCCTTCCTGCAACGACCGCTCGACCGAGGCTTGATCCACGTTCGCGGTCGCGAAGCCGTGCGACGTGGGCCGAGCCGTGGACCCCAGCGAGCCTTCACACGGTTCCAACGTGGCCCACGCACCCGACGCGTTGAGGTCGGGCGTGTGGACGACCACCCCGTGGCGGCGAGCATCTTGCACCAACGTGTGTGGCGACCAGAACCCCATCGGCTGCGCATTGAGCAATGCTGCACAAAACGCTGCCGGTTCGTAATGCTTGATCCACGACGACGCATAGACCAGGTAGGCAAACGACACCGAGTGCGACTCGGGAAAGCCGTAGTTCGCAAACGCCTTGAGCTTCACGAACAGTTCGTCAGCGATCTCGCCGTCGATCCCGTTGCCCTGCATCCCCGCATAGAGACGTTCCTTCAGCGCTTCCATGCGACGAGCCGAGCGCTTCGACCCCATCGCCTGACGCAGCTCGTCGGCTTCAGCCGGACTGAAGCTCGCCACGTCCATCGCCATCTGCATCATCTGCTCTTGGAACAGCGGCACGCCGAGCGTCTTGGCAAGCGAGTTCTCGAGCAACGGATGCAGGTAGGTGATCGGTTCTTGACCGTTGCGCCGCCGGATGTACGGGTGGACCGAACCTCCTTGGATCGGACCGGGTCGAATCAGTGCGACTTCCACGACGAGGTCATAGAACTTGCGCGGCTTGAGTCGGGGCAGCGTCGCCATCTGTGCACGCGACTCGATCTGGAACACCCCGACCGTGTCCGCCCGACACAACATTGCGTACACGTCGTCGTCCTGAGGGATGGTCGCCAGGTCGATCTCGTAGCCACGGTGCTCGCGGATCAGGTCGACCGCATAGTGCAACGCCGACAACATCCCCAGGCCAAGCAGGTCGAACTTCACGAGCCCCGTTGCGGCACAGTCCTCCTTGTCCCACTGCAACACCGACCGCTTCTCCATACGCCCCCACTCGACGGGGCACACCTCCACAACCGGCCGGTCGCAGATGACCATGCCACCCGAGTGGATCCCGAGATGGCGTGGCGCGTCTTCGACCTCGGCAGCAAGCTCGAGCACCGCTGCCGGAATCGAACAATCGTCCTGTTCCGCCGTTGCCGACACGTTGCCCCACGCGTCGACTTCCTTCGACCACGCATCCTGTTGGCCCGGTTCGTAACCGAGCGCCTTGGCCATGTCCCGAATCGACGATCGCGACCGATACGTGATGACGTTGGCGACCTGCGCGGTGTGATGCCGACCATAGGTTTCGTACACGTACTGAATGACCTCTTCGCGCCGATCCGACTCGATGTCGATGTCGATGTCGGGCGGGCCATCACGCTCAGGCGACAGGAACCGTTCGAACAGCAGACCGAGCGATACCGCATCGGCGGCGGTCACCCCGATGGCGTAACAGACCGCCGAGTTCGCTGCACTCCCCCGCCCCTGGCAGTAGATGTTCGAACGACGGCAGAACTCGACGAGATCCCACACGATCAGGAAGTAGCCGGCAAAATCCAACTGCTCGATCAATGCGAGCTCGTGATCGATCGTCTTCCATGCCCGAGCCCGAAGCGACAGATCCTCACCGGGGGGCGGTCGCTCGCCGTAGCGAACCGCAGCACCACGGTCGACCACACGGCGCAGCATCTCCATCTCGCTGATCGGCTTCCCATCGGGGCCTTCTTCGCATGGGAATGGCGGAAGGTTCGGTGCGACCAGCGACAGGTCGAACGCTGCGGCACGTGCGACCTCTGCCGCCATCTCGACGGCACCCGGGTATCGCGCGAACCGGTGCGCCTGTTCTGCGCCTGAACGCAGGTGGGCTCCCGCCGAAGAAGGAAGCCACGCATCGACCTCGGCGAGGCTGCGACGCGCCCGCACTGCAGCCAGTGCCGTGGCCAATTTTCGTTGACGGGGTGTCGCGTAGTGCACGTTGTTCGTCGCCACGCACGCCACGCCGACGCACTGCGCCAACTCGTACAGCGCGTCATTGCGCGCGGAGTCTGCCGGGTCACCGTGGTCCCACAGCTCGACCAGCACACGATCCCGACCGAACGCCTCGACGAGGCGTTCGAGTTCTCGACGCGCCGCTGCCTTGCCGTCATTCACCAGCGCAGCAGGCACCGCCCCCTTGCGACACCCGGTCAACACCCAACCATGCGTGCCGGTCGGACCGACCAGGCCAGAGTCACCACCTCCGACTAGATCGTCGAAGGCGAACTGCGGCGCCCCCTTCTCCCCTGCCAGGTGACCCTGGCTCAGGATCCGTGACAGACGGGCGTATCCCGTCGGTCCGTCGGCGAGCACGAGGAGGTGGGTACCAGCTGGGTCGGGCGCATGAGCGTCGGGAACGAGACCGGTGTCGATCTGCATCTGCGTGTCGCTCTCCGACCGGGCAACGCTGTGCTCCAGCAGCGTGCCGTCGCGTCGAGCCGTGAGCGTGATCTCCGCACCGAACACCGTCGCCAGGCCAACTGCCTTGGCTGCCTCCGCGAAGCGAACCACCCCGTAGAAGCCGTTGTGGTCGGTGACCGCCAACGCCTCCAGCCCGAGCCGGGCAGCCTCGACCGCCAACTCCTCGGGATGCGATGCACCGTCGAGGAACGAGAAGTTCGTGTGACAGTGCAGCTCGGCATAGCGAACGCGGGTCTCGCAGCGATCGGCTTCAGCAAGGTCGGCGGGCGGTTCGAACGGCTGACGTTTGCGACCCCATGCCGGGCTGTCGCCGCCACCATTCCACGATGGAGAACCCGGAGCGCGGCCATCTCGACCGGTGCGTGGTGCTCGCGGTTGCTGCTGCCCTCGGTCGGAGAGCGCACCTTCCAATTCGCTCCACGACCAGGACGGGTTGTTGAATCCCATCCACCCCAGTATCGAACGTATGTGCTACGAACACAAGTTCGCTCGCAATAACTTCAGCGATCACCGAGAAACGTGAGCACCGCCAAGACACGCCGATGCGCACCATCGATCGGGTTCAGGTCGAGCTTCATGAACACGTTCGAGATGTGCTTCTCGACCGCGCCGAGCGACACCACCAGCTGCGCGGCGATGCCGGCGTTCGACAGACCCTCCGCCATCAGGCCGAGCACCTCATGCTCTCGCGGGGTCAACCGTTCGAGTTCAGAGGTTCGACTCGTGCGCCCCAGAAGCTGACGCACCACTTCGGCATCCACCGCGCTGCCGCCCGCCGCCACACGACGAACCGACGCCACGAAATCCTCGACGTCAACCACCCGGTCCTTCAACAGATAGCCCAGGCCAGCGGTATCCCCACTCAACAGCTCCGTCGCGTAGCGCTCCTCGACGTATTGCGACAGCACCAGCACTGCAACGCCCGGGTGCGCAGCACGGATGGCGAGCGCCGCACGAATCCCTTCATCCGTGTGCGTCGGCGGCATCCGCACATCGACGAGGGCGAGATCGGGGACGTGTTCGTCGACCGCAGCGACGAGCGCGTCGCCGTCACCGACCGCCGCGACCACATCGACTCCTGCATCGTCCAGCAACCGCACGACGCCGTCGCGAAGCAACACCGAATCATCGGCGACGACCGCTCGGAGCCGAACGTCGGGTTGGAGTTCATCGCTCATGTCACCACCACCTTCATGTCGTCGCCGACGGGTTGTCCAACGGCAGCACCGCCACGATCGTGGTCGGACCGT
>CALIOL010000139.1 GCA_938044705.1 uncultured Ilumatobacter sp.
GAGTCGAGGTTGCCGGTTGGTTCGTCAGCGAAGATGATCTGCGGACGTGAAGCGAGGGCGCGCGCAACTGCGACGCGCTGCTGCTGGCCGCCCGACAACTCGCTCGGCCGGTGATGGATGCGGTTCTTGAGTCCAACGGTCGTGACGACGTTGTCGATCCACTCCGCGTCGCCCGTGTCGCCGCCGAGCATCATCGGCAGCAGGATGTTCTCCTCCGCGGTGAGTGTGGGGATCAAGTTGTAGGCCTGGAAGACGAAGCCGACCTTGGTTCGACGCAACTCGGTCAGCGCCTTGTCGTCGAGGGTGGCGAGGTAGGTGTCCCCGACAAACGTCGCACCCGACGACAAGGTGTCGAGGCCGGCGAGACAGTGCAGCAGCGTTGACTTTCCGGAGCCCGATGGGCCCATGATCGCGGTGAACTTGCCGGTCTCGAAGGAGACGGTCACGCCGTCGAGTGCGCGTACTTCGGCGTCGCCGAAGCCATAGACCTTGGTGGCGTCGACCGCCCCGGCGGCGGCGTAGCCCGATGGCCCTGAAGGGGGCCCGCCCGGGTCTGCTGGCGGTGTCGGAGGCGCGAGATCGGTGGTCATGGGCACAGCCTGCCGTCTGGCGGAAGCCGCGGCATCCACCCGCAGGATGATTCATCCTGTCCGAATGGTCGAGTCCAGAGCCGAGGTGATCCTCCGTGCGGTCAGGAACCGGGAGTCACGAGCCCAGACTCGTATGCGGCGACGACCGCCTGGACGCGATCTCGCGCGCCCAACTTCGCAAGAATCCGTCCGACATGGGTTTTCACGGTGGCTTCGCCGAGGAACAGTTCGGCGGCGATCTCCCCATTGCTCATGCCGCGTGCCATGAGGCGGATCACGTCGAGTTCTCGGTCGGTGAGTTCGGCGATTCCGGGGAAGGCATCCGGCTGTCCGGCTGGGCGACGCGCGATCTCGTCGATGAGCACCTGGGTCACCGAAGGGGCGAGGAGGGCATCGCCGGATGCGACGATGCGGATGGCGTCGACGAGTTGCTCGGGTGGTGCGTCCTTCAACAAGAATCCGCTTGCCCCCGCACGCAGCGCAGCGTGGACGTAGTCGTCGAGGTCGAAGGTCGTCAGGATCATGACCCGTGCGTGCTCATCAGCAGCGCAGATCAGTTCGCAGGCTTCGATTCCGTCCAGGTTCGGCATGCGGACGTCCATCAAGATCACATCGGGTCGGGCGCGAGGCACCATCTCGACGGCGACCCGACCGTCGGTCGCCTCGCCCACGACGGTCATGTCCGACTCCGCTTCGAGAATCATCCGGAACCCTGTCCGCACCATCGCCTGATCGTCGACGAGCATGACGCGGATCATGACTCGCTCCAATCCGAGGCGACGACGGGTGCGGCGGAGACCGCAACGCGCGGCGCCGGCAGCACCGCAGCGACGCGCCAGCCTCCGCCGGTGCGCCAGCCCGCCGTGATTCGCCCGCCGACTGCCTCGACGCGCTCACGCATCCCGAGAATTCCGTAGCCGGGACCGATGTCATCGGCAGCGGCCCCGCGGCCGTCGTCGCTCACTTCGATCGCCAGCTCGTCTGCCTTTCGGCGGATGGAGACGGTGACGTTCGTGACCGGGCCGGCGTGCCGCCTGACGTTGGTGAGCGCCTCCTGCACGACTCGGTAGCCCGCCAAGTCGACGCCCGGCGACAGGTCGTGCCAGTCGGCCTCGACCGACATCGCGATCGGAAGGTCCGTCGCCGCGTTCACCAACTGAGTGATGTCGGCCATCGTCGGCTGTGGCCTCGACGTTCGACGGCCGCGCCGCTGTTCGCCGTCACCCTCTCCGTCGGTCTCCGAACGACGAAGCACGCCGAGCACACCTCGAAGCTCGTTCATCGCTTCACGCCCGATGTGTTCGATGTTGCCCAGCGCGGTCTCGACGCTGTCAGGCGACTGGGCGAGGCTGCGTCGTGCAGCACCTGCCTGGATCACCATGGCGCTCACCGAGTGGGCGACGATGTCGTGAAGCTCTCGGGCGATTCGGGTCCGTTCCGCATGGACGTGTTCCCGCGCGACGAGTTCGCGTTCGCGTTCCGCACGTTCGAGTCGCTCCTGCAGCGCATCGGCGGCTTCACGGCGCCGTCGAAGGTTGTCGCCGAGGACGTACGCGGTGACCAGCAGGATCGTGCTCGAGAGCAACAGGCCGACCGTCAACTCTTCAACGAGGAACCCGGCGAAGAAGAGCGAGGAGGTCAGCGCGGCGACGGCGAGAATCGCATACGTCCGCCGCGGTCCGGTTGCGTGAGCACCGAGTGAGTACAGCGCGATGACGACGCCGATGAACTCGGGACCGAACACAAACGCAAAGGACGCGGCCACTTGCGCAATGGTCACGATCATGGTGACCGCAATCGGCTTGGCGCGGCGCCACGCCACTGGCGCGACTGCCAGCACGACGAGTGGCACGGTCCACCAGGTCGGCGACGTCGGCACGTTGGCGGTGTCCGCTCCGACATCGGAGTCGAACAAGTGAAAGCCGAGGGAGATCCCGGTGAGCAACGCAGCGAACATCGCATCGGCCACCAACGGGTGAGCGCGCAGCCACTCGACCGGGTTCGGTCGGCTCGATCCAGACGCTGCGGTGAGGGCAGCGTCGTCGTGCCTGGTCATGAGTGCTCTCGCATGATCGAACGCTCACGGTAGCGAAGCGTGACGGCTCGCTCATCCGCCCGGAGGGGGACGTGCCGTACGCTCAGCGGTTGATGACATGCGTCGCATGCTCCCAACCCCTCCCCGAGGGCGCACGGTTCTGTTCGTTCTGTGGGCACGAGGTGCGTCCCAACGCCGTTGAAGAGCGGCGTGTGGTCACCGTCGTCTTCGCTGACCTCGTCGGATATACGACGCTGTCCGAGCATCTGGACCCCGAGCGGGTGAAACGCCTCGTCGACGGTGCGTTCGCCCAGCTCATCGATGAGATCGAGCGGTTCGGTGGAGCAGTCGACAAGGTGATGGGCGACGGCATCCTCGCCTTGTTCGGTGCGCCGGTGGCCCACGAAGACGACCCGGATCGGGCGATTCGGGCAGCGATCGAGATGCACGGACGCCTCGGCGAGTACATCGATGCACAGACGGATCTCGAGCACCAGGTCGGACTGCGCATCGGTGTCAACACCGGTGAGGTCGTCGTCGGACGCGTCTCGGGCGGCGACGACTACACCGCGATGGGGGACGTCGTGAACGTCGCCTCCCGGCTCCAATCGATGGCACCTCCGGGCGGCATCTACGTCGGTTCGAGCACCGAGGCGCAGCTCTCGCCGTCGATCGAGCGTGTGTTGGTTGCCGAGGCCGACCTGCGGGGGAGAGACCAGACCGAAGAGATCTGGAGCGTCACCGGCCGATCGAACCGGCTGGTTCCGAAGTCGTCGCGTCACGACCTGCCGTTCGTCGGTCGAAACTCGCAGCGTGAACTCCTGTCGTCGGTGATGGGCCTCGTCGTCGACGGAAACGGTGCGGTCGTCTCAGTGTCAGGTGAGGCGGGAAGCGGAAAGACGCGTCTGGTCAACGAAGCGCTGGCTCGTTTCCCGAGTCGCCACGCCGTCGTGTTCTCCGGAGTCTGCGCGCCGTACGGCGAGACCAACGTGTGGGCACCGATCGCGAACGCGCTGTTCAGGCTGATGGGTTCGGATCGTGGCGCGCCGGCAACGGTGCTGCGACAGATCGTCGAAGAGCGAGGAATGGAGCTGTACGGCTTCGACGCCGTCGACGCTCGTCTCAATCGGTTCGTCGAGGGAGCGATGCACCTCTTCGGGCATCCCTCCGAACTCGACCGGGTGGCCCCCGGTCAAGCGCGAGAGATCTTGATGCAGGTCGTGGTCGAGGGGCTGCATCGCCGGTCTCAGTCGGCGCCCGTCGTGGTGTGGATCGACGATCTCCAGTGGGCAGACCCGCTGCTGCTCGAGCTGCTGGGACGCTTGTCGCGTTCGCTCGTCGACCGTCCGGTGCTGCTGATCACGGCTCAGCGTGACGACGCCGAAGTCCAATGGCCGCCGCCGCACGACCACCCCATCACGATCCGCATGCCACTCGACCCGCTGAGCCGCGATGAGTCCGACGCATTGCTCTTGTCGGTGCTCGGGGAAGGTGTCGAATCGGCGCTCACCGACCAACTCTTCGAACGCAGCGGCGGTAACCCGCTCTTTCTGACCCAGCTCGCCGAAGTCGCGCGAACGAACCCTGGAGACGAGGCGCTCCCCGGTTCTCTGAGGTCGCTGATCGCCGCTCGTCTGGACGCGTTGCCCAACAACCGACGCCTCCTGCTCGACAACGCGTCGGTGCTCGGAGCCAGTGGCCCGATCAGCGCCCTGGAGCGCTTCGCCGAGGAGATGGGCCAGACGTTCCACTCCGATGACCTCGAAGCGCTCGCCGATGACGGCTTGCTGGACCTCGACGACCGGTGGTGGCATTTTCGTTCGGACGTTGTCCGCGAGGTCGCCTATCAAACGCTCACGAAGTCGGCGCGAGCACAGCGCCACGCTGGCACTGCGGCGGTGATGTTCGACTTCGAACTGGCTCCCGTCGACCAGGTCGCGCACCATGCGGCCTCGTCAGCGGAGTTGGTGAGTGAGATCGGCCCCGTCGAAGGCGTACCGAACGACATGACCGAGCGAGCGGTCGGCTTGCTGCGTTCGGCAGCGGAACGATCGCTCGAGGTCGGTGCGTTCAGCCAGGCAATTCACCAGGCGACCCGGGCGCTGGCGTTGGTCGATGCGCAGGCGGACCACGTCGGCGCGATGGACCTGAGGTTGCTTCGAGCATCCGCCACGCTTGAACGGCGCGATGCTGGTGGCGCTGTCGACGATGCGACTGCGGTGTTGGAACGAGCGCAAGCCGACAAGGACCGACGTCGTGAGGCAATCGCCCGCCGACTCCTCGGCATCGTTGCGCAGCAACAGGGTGATCTCTCGTTGGCCCGATCCCAGCTGACGTCGAGTGTCGACTTGCTCCGTGAGCTCGGAGATGACCGTGAGCTGGCGACGTCGCTGAGCGATCGCGGTTTCGTCGAGGTATTCGGTGGTTCGCTCGAAGACGCTGACCGCATTCTGAGCGAAGCCGAAGCGATGGCGAATTCGCTGGAGGATCGACGCCGACTTGCATGGATCCGACAGCACCAGGCATGGGTTGCGTTCCTGTCCGGCGACACCGTGTTGGCCGAGGAGCGGTTGACCGCCTCGTCCGGGCTGTTCGACGACCTCGGCGACCGCACGGGTTCCGGTTGGGCGCTCGGCCTACTCGCCTACGTCCGATTCTTCGAACGTCGATTTGCTGATGCAGAGGAGCTCGCCTCGACCGTGCGACGCGACGCTGTCGAGCTGGGTGAGCTGTGGGCTCCCGCCATGATGGATTCGCTCATGGCGTCGATCCGACTGTGGACGGGCCGCTTCTCCGAGGCCGAGGAGCTCTCGCGGCGCGCCCTGTCGGGTTTCCGCGAGTTGAACGATCGCTTCGGAATCGTGCAGGCGCTCGCGCCACGCATGCGAGCGCTGGTCGCACTGGGTCGCAACCAAGAGGCGGAGCGCAACCTCGAAGAGGCGCTCTCGATGGCTGACGCCTTCGGCGACCTCGCAATCCCGATGATGGCCGCAGCGGGCACTGCGGCGCACCTCGGCCTCGGGGCGCGAGCGGTTGCCCTCGGCGAAGTGGCGCTCGAGCGGATGCTCGCGATGCACGCCAGCGGCTCCGAGGCGCGCGTGACATTGGCGCTCGGGTTGTGCCAGGTCGGTGACCCAGACCGGGCGTTGGCGACCCTGCTCCACGTCGACCAACCGGGCCCATACGCGAGCGCCGTCACTGCGGTTGCGTCGGCCATGGCAGGGATCCCGGCTGAGGCCATCGAGGCTGCTGATCGAGTACTCGGCGACGAGACCTCGACCTACCTCGATCGGGTGCTCGCTGACATTGCAGCGGCCAGTGCCTTGCTCTCCAGCGACTCGGAGCGGGCGCGCGAGCGTCTCGTGCGGGCGCGCCGAAACGCCAGTGACGCCGGCGATGCTGCGGCGATCGCACTCGCCCGTTCGGCGAGCCAGGCGCTCGTCGAGGATGTGGAGGTCGGGCGAGTCGAGCATCTCGGCGACGGTTGGAAGCGGGTCATCGCGGGGCTGGTGAACGCCGCGGTAGGAACGTCAGCAGCAGGGAGTACCGAAACGTGACCGAACATCCGACAGGGCTCATCGTGGGTCGGTTCGACCCGCCTCACCTCGGACACTCACACATGATCGAGCAGGCGCTCGAGCGCACCGAGCGGCTCGTGGTGTACGTCAACTCGTCGTTTCGGCGCGACACCGTGCCGGGCGAGCTTCGAGGAGCGTGGCTCGCTGAGCTCCATCCGACCGCAGAAGTCAGGGTCGTGCGTCACTCCCTCGCAACGGATTGGGACGACGAGGAACTCTGGGCGAAGTGGATTGACCTGTTCCGTTCTCACTGGCCGTACGAGGCGGGGCCGCATGCGGTGTTTTCCTCGGACTCGTACGTCTCGGGAATCGCCGAGCGACTCGACGCCGTCGCGGTGTCGGTCGACCCCGAGCGAGTAGCGGTTCCGATCAGCGCGACGCAGATACGCGACGAACCGGCGGACCACCTCGACAAGGTGGCACCGCCGGTCCGTCAATGGATCGAATCGAACTGGCTGTTCGGCTAGGTCGCAGTCGACAGGTGTTCGCCGACTATCGGTTCGGCTGCTTCGTCTTGCGGAGGTAGGGCTTCACTGGTTCCCAGCCGGCCGGGAAGAGGTTCTTGGCGTCCTCGTCAGAAACCGCCGGGCTGATGATGACATCCTCACCATCGACCCAGTTGGCCGGCGTGGCGACCTTGTGGTCGGCAGTGAGTTGCAAGCTGTCGATCACGCGCAGGATCTCGTTGAAATTTCGTCCCGTCGAGGCCGGGTAGGTGAGGGTCAACTTGACCTTCTTGTCGGGACCGATGATGAACACGGACCGCACGGTCAGCGTGTCGTTCGCGTTCTCGTGGATCATGTCGTACTTGTCGGCAACCGAGCGGTCGGGGTCGCCGATCATCGGGAAGTTCACGGCAGTGCCGACGACTTCCTCGATGTCCTTTTCCCATTCGACGTGGCTGTCGACGGGGTCGACGGAGAGGCCGATCACCTTGGTGTTTCGCTTGTCGAACTCCGACTTGAGCGCAGCGACGGTTCCGAGTTCGGTGGTGCAGACCGGTGTGAAGTCCTTGGGGTGGCTGAAGAGCACGCCCCATGAGTCGCCGAGCCACTCGTGGAAGTTGATGTCGCCCTGGGTGGTGGGCGCAGTGAAATCGGGTGCGGTGTCGCCGAGACGGACGGCCATGGGAATCTCCTCGAGAGGGGTCGGAAGCTGATCTGAGGTGGCGAGGCTAACCACGATTCCGTCAATCCCGACAAAACCGGTCGGGTTTGTCGTGTATCGAACGTCACGAGGCGCGGGGGGACGGTCTGGAGGGCCAATCGCTGGCGAGCATTTGCACTGCGTTCACATATCGGCCATCGTGTCGACAAACGAGTCGGGCATCGTGCGGGCACTCACGAACCAGGAGTACTCGGATGTCATCACGCACTGTCGCGCCAACCGCCTCGCGACGTTCCAATTTCCGTCGGCCGCTCGGTGCCGCCGCAGTTGTCGGCGTCGCGTTGAGCGCGTTGGTCTCGCCGACGGCGTCGGCGATCGATCCACCGGACGCAACGGTGTTCGTGAGCGAGATCCACTACGACAATGCAGGAACCGACGTCGGCGAAGCGATCGAGATCTTCGGGCCGGCCGGGACGGCGCTCGACGATTGGTCCGTCGTGCTGTACAACGGCAGCAACGGCACCGAGTACTCGACCACGGACCTTTCCGGGAGCATCCCCGATCTCGCAGACGGCCTCGGAGTCGTCACTATCGACTTCCCGTCGAACGGTATTCAGAACGGCTCACCCGATGGCATCGCCCTCGTCGATGCGACCGGTTCCGTCGCGCAGTTCATCAGCTACGAGGGATCCCTGACCGCAGCCGATGGTCCAGCGAGCGGCCAGACCTCGACCGACATCGGAGTCTCCGAGCCGGGAACCACGGCGATCGGTGACAGTTTGCAGCTCGTCGGCTCCGGCCCGACCCGCAGCGGGTACACCTGGGCCGATCCACAGCCGAGCACGTTCGGTGCGCTCAATGGCGAAGGCGGGGGCGACCCAGGAGGTGGCCCGGTCGACGGAGTCGGCGTGACGGAGTTCCACTACGACAACGACGGCGGTGACGTCGGCGAAGCGATCGAGATCAGCGGCCCCGCCGGGACCGATCTCGAAGGCTGGCTCATCGAGGCCTACAACGGCAACGGCGGCACGGTGTACAACTCGCAGGTTCTCACCGGTGTCATTCCCGATGAAGACGCAGGGCTCGGTGCACTGAGCTTCGCGTTCTCCGGACTCCAGAACGGTGCGCCGGACGGATTCGCGCTCAGCGCACCCGACGGCACGGTCGTCGATTTCCTCAGCTACGAGGGCACCCTCACCGGTGTCGGCGGTGCCGCCGACGGGCTCGACTCGACCGATGTCGGCGTGGCGGAGACCTCGAGTACGCCGGTCGGCGAATCGCTCCAACTCATCGATGGTGTGTGGACGGGCCCTGCGGTGAACAGCTTCGGGATGCTCAACGGAGGCGGGGTCATCGAACCACCCGTCGGATCGTGTGAGGACGCTCCAGCGGTCACGCTCATCAGCGAGATTCAGGGTGCTGGCGCAGAAAGCCCATGTGTCGACGAAGTGGTGGTCATCGAAGGAATCGTCGTCGGCGACTTCCAAGACGGTGACGCCGGCGTGAACGGCGACCTCAACGGCTTCTTCGTCCAAGAAGAAGATGCCGACGCCGATGCCGACCCGTTGACGTCGGAAGGCATCTACGTGTTCAACGGAAGTGACCCGTTGGTCGATGTCGCGATCGGCGATCTCGTCCGGGTCGAAGGCGAAGTGTCCGAGTTCTTCGACATGACCCAGATCGAGTCGTTCACCGGCGTGACCGTGGTCAGTAGTGGCAACCCAGCTCCGACAGCAGCTGTCGGCGTGCTCCCCGTGACGAGCGTCGATGACTTCGAGGCCTTCGAGGGGATGTCGGTCACGTTCCCGCAGGACCTGGTCATCTCCGAGTACTTCAACTTCGACCGCTTCGGCGAGATCGTGCTGACGTCGCAGCGCAACCTGACCCCGACCGCCGAGGTCGAGCCCGGGCCGGATGCGATCGCCGAGGCCGAGAACTATCTGCTCGACCGCATCACACTGGACGACGGGCGAAGCAGCCAGAACCCTGACCCGGCAATCCATCCGAACGGGAGCGAGTTCGATCTGACGAATCTGTTCCGCGGTGGTGACACTGTCGGCAACGTCACCGGCGTGCTCAACTATTCGTTCGACCTGTATCGCGTGCAGCCGACCCAGGGTGCCGACTACACGAGCGCCAACCCTCGGACTGCCGCGCCGGATCCGGTCGGTGGCCGACTCCAGGTCGCCACGTTCAACGTCCTCAACTACTTCACCACGCTCGACGACGCGGGCCCGATCTGTGGCCCGGCCGGCGACCAGGACTGCCGTGGAGCAGACGACGCGACGGAGCTCACGCGCCAACGCGACAAGATCATCAGTGCGATCACCGCGATCGACGCCGACGTGGTCGGGTTGATCGAGATCGAGAACAACGCAACTGACGGCCCGACTGCCGACCTGGTCGCTGGGCTCAACGACGTTGCGGGCGCTGGCACGTACGACTACGTCGTCACCGGTGCCATCGGTACCGACGCCATCCGTGTCGCGATCGTCTACAAGCCGGCAAGCGTGACGCCGTCCGGCGCCTTCGCCGTCCTCGACTCCTCTGTCGATCCACGCTTCGACGACACCAAGAGCCGCCCCGTGCTGGCGCAGACGTTCGTCGAGAACGCAACCGGGTCGGCGTTCACCGTTGCGGTGAACCACTTCAAGTCGAAAGGTTCGTCATGCGACGACATCGGCGATCCGAACGACGGGCAGGGAGGCGGCAACTGCAACGGCACCCGCACGCTGGCTGCAGAGGCGCTCGTCGACTGGCTGGCGACCGACCCGACCGGAAGCGGCGACGCCGACGTCCTGATCGTTGGTGACCTGAACTCCTACGACAAGGAAGACCCGATCGACGCCCTGCTCGCAGGCGGGTACAGCGATCTCATTCTCGACAGTCTCGGTGAGAGCGCATACTCGTACGTGTTCGACGGCCAGTTCGGATACCTCGACTACCAACTCGCAAGCGCATCGATGACCCCGCAGGTCACGGGCACGACGGTGTGGCACATCAATGCCGACGAGCCGGACGCGATCGACTACGACACGTCGTTCAAGCAAGATGCGCAAGACGCCATCTACGCACCGGACGCGTTCCGTTCGTCTGACCATGACCCCGTGATCGTCGGGTTGGACCTCGACGTCGCGGCGCCGGCGACAGCACGAGACCTCAAGGAAATGGCTCGCGACGACCTCGCCGCAGCACTTCCGACGGGAAGCTGGTGGTCGGACTTCGTGATCGATCGAGCGATCATTGCGATCGACCGGAGTCTCCAGTCGTCCTACTGGCTCGACGACTCTGCACTCGACCCCAAGCTCGGATGGCGTGTGTTCGTCAACGAAGCAGTCGCGGTCTCTTGGCTCTCGGCCGTGCACGGATCGGCTCAGGACGATGCCCAGGCAGCGATCGACAAACTCATCGCCGCCGACGACCTCCTCGCGAACGATGCGTTGAGTATCGCGATCGCGACCGGAGGTGACGAGCGAGACATCGACCGAGCCGAGACGGAGTTGGAACGAGCCGCTGAGGACATCGAACGTGAGCGGTTCGACCGGGCCATTATCCACTATCTCCAGGCCTGGTCCTGGTCGATTCGAGCCATCGACGATGCACGCTTCGCGACGTACAACGCATCGTTGAATCGTTCGAACGCCGGCGACCTGATCCGAGAGGTCAGCATTCCTGGTAGTGCACAACCGGCGGCGATCGCCGAGGTCATTCAGCGCAACCGACCAGAAGTCGTGTTGGTCAACGAGTTCGACTACGACGAGGGAGGCATCGCTGCGGCGCGATTCCAGCAGAACTACCTGTCGGTCTCGCAGAACGGTGCGGATCCCATCGAGTACCCCTACCGATACACCGCACCGTCGAACACCGGAGTCGACTCCGGCGTCGATCTGGACAACTCCGGCAGTGTCGGCGGGCCTGGCGACGCCTTCGGATTCGGATTCTTCCCCGGTCAATTCGGCATGGTCGTGTACTCGATGCACCCGATCGATGTCGGTGAGGTCCGCACCTTCCAGAACTTCCTCTGGAAGGACATGCCGGGCGCCCTGTTGCCCGACGACCCGGCGACGGCCGAGCCGGCTGACTGGTATTCCAGCGACGAGCTGGATGTATTCCGTCTCTCTTCGAAGAGCCATTGGGACGTGCCGATCTGGGTTGGTGATCGCAAGGTCCACTTCCTCGTGAGTCACCCGACGCCGCCGGTGTTCGACGGCCCCGAAGACCGCAACGGCACCCGCAACTTCGACGAGATCCGGTTCTGGGCCGACTACGTCGCCGGCGGACACACCGCGAGCTACATCTACGACGACGCCGGTTCGTTCGGCGGACTTTCGAGGAACGACCGCTTCGTGATCGCCGGTGACCAGAACTCTGACCCGTTCGACGGCGACAGCATCCCGGGAGCGATCCAGCAGCTCCTCGACAGCCCCAAGGTCAACACCTCGGTCACGCCGTCGAGTTCCGGTGGTACCGAACAGGCGGCCCTTCAGGGTGGTGCCAACGCGTCGCATCTCAGCGATCCGGCCTTCGATACTGCGGACTTCTCGGACTCATCGCCAGGGAATCTGCGCGCCGACTACGTGTTGCCGAGCCGAACGCTGAGGATCACCGCCGCGGGAGTGTTCTGGCCATCGAGCGGGGATCCGCTGTTCTCACTCGTCGGCAACTTCCCGTTCCCCTCGTCGGACCACCGACTCGTCTGGGTCGACGTCGTCGTCTAGGCCCATGAGTATTCCGGTCGAACTGGCTGACCTTCAGGCGAAGACTGCTGACTACACCTGGGCGTATCTGCTCACGGTGCGGCCTGACGCGACACCACACCTCGTCAGCATGTCGCCTCAGTGGGACGGCGACAGCCTGCTCATGTCGGTGAGTACCGGAACCGCGCGCAACGCGACCGCCGGAGCAACCGTCACGCTGTGCTACCCGCCGCTGGATCACGATGGCTACAGCTTGATCGTCGATGGCTTCGCTGCCGCTGCCGACGGAGCTGGCGCGGTTCCGGACGGGAAGCACCTCATCCGCTTCGCACCCACCGGAGCGGTATTGCACCGGTCTGCGGCACCGGGCTTCGCGAACTCCGCGACCGGCTGCGCCAACGACTGCCTCCCGCTCGACGATCCGTCCGCGTAGCGGGGTATCGCCAACGCCTAGCCTCGGCGTCGATGCTCGTCGGATTGCTTGCCCAGGTCGACTCGGCGACGGGCCTGGATGCGACGCTCGAACGCTCGGTCGATCTCGTCGGGGTGTTCTTCTTCGCCGTGTCGGGCGGGCTGCTCGCGGTTCGCAAAGGATTCGAACTCGTCGGCGTGGTGGCGTTGTGTCTGGTGACCGCGCTCGGAGGCGGAGTCATCCGAGACGTCGTGCTGGGGGCGACGCCGCCGACCGCACTCGACGACGTGCTGTATCTCGTGGTGCCGCTGTCGGCCGCCGCGATCGTCTTCGTCGCGAGCTCGCCGATCGAGCGCCGATTCACGACTCCTGTGCAGTTGTTCGATGCTGCTGGTCTCGGGTTGTTCGCAGCGACCGGAGCGGTGAAGGCCTCAGCGTTCGAGGCGAGCGCCGTCGGTGCCGTGCTCATCGGCGTGATCTCCGCGGTGGGCGGAGGGATCATTCGTGACGTCCTCGCAAACGAGGCGCCGCATCTCTTCCACCCCGACAGCCGGCTGTACGCGATTCCTGCAGCGCTCGGAGCAGCGATCATCGTGATCGCCTGGCGCAACGACTTCTACTCGGGCGGCGTCGCGATCGTCGTCGCTGCCGGCGTGTTCGCGTTGCGCCTCGCTGCGCTCCGTTTCGCATGGCGCGCCCCGAAACCACTCGCCACGAGATAGCGCCCACGGCAGGAATCGAACCTGCGACCTGTTGCTGAGGAGGTGGTCTCGGAGGTCCGTGTGATCGAGCGCCCACGGCAGGAATCGAACCTGCGACCTGTTGCTGAGGAGGTGGTCTCGGAGATCCGTGTGATCGAGCGCCCACGGCAGGAATCGAACCTGCGACCTGTTGCTGAGGAGGTGGTCTCGGAGGTCCGTGTGATCGA
>CALIOL010000140.1 GCA_938044705.1 uncultured Ilumatobacter sp.
GCAGACCGATGACTCGCTGCTTGCCCGCTCAGCGGCCTTGACCTCGACGTTGCTGAAGGTCCATCCGTTCGCTGATGGGAACGGGCGCGTTGCGAGAGCCCTGTTCCACTCGCTGATACGCGACGGTCGCTCGATCGGCCCTGACGTCGACCTGTGGGCACCGTCGCGCTTTGCGTATCTCGACGCGCTGATGGCCTCTGATCCTGTTGGCCCAGTGAGGCCGGGCAACGAAGGCGATCCGACTCCGTTCGTGCACTGGGTGCGCGACGTGTCGGTCAACGGCGCAGGCCTCTGGCGTCAACGCGCCGAGCTCGTCGGCGCTCTCGACACCCGTCTCCAAACGCTCGGACTCGATGAATTCGAACGATCGCTCACCCTGAGGGTGATCACCGACCGAAACGTCACCGCAGACGAACTCATGGCCCCTCCGCACAGCGCGAACCTGTCGGATCACGGGGCAGAACGGCTCGTCGATGCCGGTGTCATCGAGTGGGAAGCACGCGGCGTCGCCAACCCGACCGCCCACATCGACGCAATTCAGCACGATGTCGCGTCAACGCTCCAGACGTCTCGTCAAGGGCGTGGGGTAGCGCCAATTCACCCTGACGTCGCCGAGCCATGAGCTGATTCGGGACGCTTCGGCCGCGATCAACTCTGCAGCGTCCGCTTCCAGTTCATCGAGTAGCTCCACGACGATTTCCCCGTCGCCCCGTTGCGTCCACGCGCCGACCACTCGACCATCCACCCAGACCGTTGGGCCCGCATTTCCGTTGCGATCGAACAGACCGGTGGCAACACGGTCATCGACGTACCACGCCCGCTGCTTCCAGCCCATCGTCGTCGGGTCCAACCCGGGCAGCAGAGCGACGCTCGGTCCCGCGTGCGTGCCGAGCGTGAGGTCATCGTCGCTGCTGACGAACCCGGGCTCGGGGGCGTCTTCGAGTTCGACCTCCACCGCGCCGAGCGCAGCGAGCGCCGCACGCACCTTCGTCTTGGTCAGCCCGGTCCACCACGTCATGTCGGTGACCGTCGCCGGGCCAAACGCAGCGAGGTAACGACTAAGCAGGGCTGCAAGCGCTTCGGCGTGATCGAGCTGCGGCGCGTTTCCGGTGTCGAGGTCGTCGTACACGGCCCAGGTCCATGCACCCGAGGTGAGGTCGGCGCCAGTCGGGCGGCCTCGAGCTATGGCGAGTTCGACGCCGAGCACCTCGAGGACCTTCGAGGTGATCCGTATCGGCTTCGATGAGGCCACCCCAGGTCGCGGGTCGAAACGCACGCGCAAGCCGGGCACTCGCTCGGCGAGCTGACCACCTGTGGCGGGACCTTCGGATCGAAGCGACTCGACAACCGCCGACTCGACCTCACGGAGAAACTCGGCACTGGAACCGTCGACCTCGTCACTTGCGTCCAGCCACTTCACGAGTTGCGTTCGAAGCTGTTGGGCCAGCGCGACGTTGAACGCACCATGCGCCGCCCGCGCCGCATCGTGATCCATCGCGAACACGGTGCGACGGATCGTGGTGAACCTCAGCAGCGACCGCTGCTCATAGAACGCGGCGTCGACGTCGTCGATGCTCGCTTCCGACCGAGCTTGCAGTGACAGATACGGCGTGGACGGATCCGTCGAATGCAGAAGCGCCAGCGCGGACACGACGTCGTCGATGGTTCGTTCAGCACGCCCGCCCGCGCCGAGCAGCTGACGGTCGACGAGAATCCTTCGCCGATGTGCGGTGGTGACCCGACGCGTCACGGCTGATCGTGCACGACCAACTTCGGCAGGATGTCACCGATCTGGCCCAGCAACAGGTGGTCGGCGTAGCGATCCATTCCGGTTTCGTCGCCGTTGACGATGACGACCGCCGCTCCCCCGGCCTTGGCGCGGGGCACACAGTTCGCAGCAGGAAAGACCGAGAGTGTTGACCCGACAGCCAGCAGAAGATCGCATTCATCGCTGACCTGCATCGCACGGTCGATGACCTCGGGAATCAGTGCTTGCCCGAAGCTGATCGTGTCGGACTTCAAGATCCCGCCGCACTCGAGACACGCTGGATCCGGGTCTCCAGCTCGAACACGCTCGAGGGAATGCTCCATCGGCCGACGGTCCTCGCATTCCCAGCACCGGGTGAACCACACCGTCCCGTGGACCTCGATCACCTTGGACGGATCGTTGCCCGCCTTCTGATGCAGACCGTCGATGTTCTGAGTGACGAGGCCGTGGAGCCGACCTTGACGTTCGAGGTCGACGAGGGCAGCGTGCCCGACATTCGGCTCTGCAGTCCATGCAGGAGTCGTCAACCGGTTCTGCCACGCCACATGCCGCACGTCTGGATCGTTGAGATAGTGCGTGATGTTCGCAGCCTTCTCGGCCTTCGGGTTCTTCGTCCACACCCCGTTCGGCCCGCGGAAATCGGGGATACCGGAGTCCGTCGAGATTCCCGCACCAGAGAACACCACGATGCGTCTCGCCTCGGCAACAGCTTCAGCGGCTGTCGCGATCATCTCTTCCTGTGTGCTCACCGACGTGATCCTGCCGCACGCCAGGCGTTCGGTCCAGTTCGTGAGGCAGCCGCTTGCTCAGACGACGATCGCTCCGGATGCTCCCAAAGCAAGAAACACGATGATTGGGGTGAAGAATCGGTCGTCGGCGATCGCGAAGTCGGTGTCGCGGACGGACTTCGTGAACCCTGCGACTCTCGTGTCACCGATTGCTCGCAGCGTGAGTACCCCGACGCCGATGCCCACGAGCCACCCCAGCGAGGGAGTCCACGCATCGAACGCTGTTGCGCCGACGAGTGCCCCGAAGACGGCGAGTGCGCCTGCGACCGACAAGGTGAGCCACGGTCCAGGAGAAAAGCCAGCGGCATCGGTGGGCGGAAGCGCTCGATCGAGCATCCACGTACCGCCCAGCGCCCAGTACACGTGCACGAGTGCGGCGACACCCAACGCTGCCGTCGTCGCAATCGCACCGGCGCGCAGTATCGAGTCACCAAGGACTCCGTCCGCTCGCAGCGCGGCGAGGCCTGCGAGCAGAAAGAGCGGCCAGGCGAGGTGCCCGCGAAGCATCACGAAGATGATCGCCGCTGACACCAGCGACATGACCCCGACAGCGACGAGGAGGTTGGCCCCGAGGACGATCGCTGCCAGCGCGAACCATGCGACCGAGGTGATGTGCCATGCGAAGCGCAGGATTCTCTCGACCGCCCACCGCGGCTCGTTCGTCGTCCACGTCGCGGCGAAGAGCGGGCGAAGGATGCCGGACTCGCCGAGTGTGCTGTGTGCGAGCCCCAGGGCGATCAAGCACCCCGCCACGACCAATTCTGCTCCGGACATCATGACCTCCATACGGTTGCGTATGGACGAATGTACCATACGGCGGCGTATGTTGGAACGGTGCCGGACAAGAGCGCAGTGAGAAAGGCGTCACGCGAGAGTTGGATCGCGGGCGCCTTCGAGGCGCTCCAGACCGGCGGCATCGATGCACTGCGCGTCGAACCGCTCGCACTGCGGCTCGGCGTGACGAAGGGGAGCTTCTACCACCACTTCGAGAATCGCCGAGACCTCCATCTCGCCATGCTCGATGCGTGGGAACAGGCAGGCACGAGCGCGATCATCACCGCAATCGATCAGCACGCTGAAGACTCGACGCCGATCGACCGACTGCACCGACTCGCTGAACGGACGATGGTTCCCGACCACTTCTCGGACAGCATCGAGAACGGCATTCGGGCGTGGGCACGCACCGACCCGGTCGTGGCGGAGGCCGCTGGCCGAGTAGACGCTCGGCGGGTGGAGTACGCAGCCAGCTTGCTGCGGGCGTCTGGCCTCTCCCCCGCTGCGGCGCGTCGCCGCGCGCAACTGTTCTACCGGGTGCTGATTGGCGAGTTCATGTGGCGGTCCTCGGGCGGTCCGACGGCCACGGCGCGCGAGATACGCGAAACCGTCGAATTGCTCGTTGCGCCTGGCCGATAGCGTGGCGAGCCGTGTCGGAACAGGTGATCAACGAAGCTCAGCGTCGTCGGACGTTCGCAATCATCTCGCACCCTGACGCGGGCAAGACCACCCTCACCGAGAAGTTCCTGCTCTACGCAGGTGCGATTCAGTCCGGCGGAGCGGTGAAGGCACACCAGGGGCGGCGGTCGGCGACGTCCGACTGGATGGACATGGAGCAGAAGCGCGGGATCTCGATCTCGTCGACTGCGCTGAACTTCCCGTACCGGGAGCACGAGTTCAACCTGCTCGACACCCCTGGGCACCGAGACTTCTCCGAAGACACCTATCGCGTGCTGTCCGCCGTCGACGCGGTCGTGATGGTTCTCGACTCCGCAAAGGGCATCGAACCTCAGACACTCAAGCTGTTCGAGGTGTGCCGCTCGCGCGAGCTCCCGGTCTTGACCTTCCTGAACAAGCTCGACCGTCCAGGCCTCGAACCGCTGGAACTACTGGACCAGATCGAGGAACAGATCGGACTCCGCCCCACTCCCGCAACCTGGCCAGTCGGGTCGTACGGAGATCTTCGCGGAGTACTCGATCGCCGGACCAACATCTTCACGCGCTTCACCCGCACCGCCCGCGGCAGCCAGATCGCACCCGAAGAAGACATGGCCGCCGAGCAGGCGATGAGCGAAGAGGGCGACGCGTGGGAGAAGTGCGCCGAGGAGTCGGAGCTGCTCGAAGCCATGGGCGCCAATGTCGACCTGCCCTCGTTCCTGGCCGGCCAGTCGACGCCGGTGTTCGCCGGCTCGGCGCTCACCAACTTCGGCGTACGGCACCTGCTCGACGCGATCGTCGACCTCGCCCCAGCCCCGATGGCACGAGAGGACATCGACGGCGAACAGCGTCCGCTCGATGCTGCCTGCTCGGCATTCGTGTTCAAGGTGCAAGCGAACATGGACCGCAACCACCGTGACCGGATCGCTTTCGCCCGCATCTGCTCGGGAGCCTTCGATCGCGGCATGGTGATGACGTGCGAGCGCACGGGTAAGCCGTTCGCCACGAAGTACGCGTCGACGGTGTTCGGCGCAGAGCGAACAACGATCGACGAGGCCTTCCCCGGCGACGTGGTCGGCCTGGTGAATGCCACCGGGCTCAACATCGGCGACACGCTGTTCGACGAAACCGGACCAGCGGTCGAGTTCCCGAAGCTGCCGCAGTTCGCGCCCGAGGTGTTCGCCACCGCGAGACCGCAGGATTCGGGCAAGGTCAAGCAGTTCCGCAAGGGCCTCGATCAACTGGGCGAAGAAGGCGTCGTACAGGTCCTGCGCGACCCCGACTGGGGAGAAGCATCGCCCGTGCTTGCCGCGGTGGGCCAACTCCAATTCGACGTGTTCGCGAACCGGCTCGACGTCGAGTTCAACGCGCCGATCGAGCTCTCCGGGTCCCCGTACCAGGCGATTCGCCTGACGGATGCGGAGTCTGCGGCGGTGCTGCGAGAGAAGCCTGGAGTACGTATCTTGCAGCGCACCGATGGCGCCCTCGTCGCCTTGTTCGAAAACAAGTACGCGCTCCAACGCATCGAGTCGAACGAGCCCGAGCTCGCGCTCGAGCAGATCGTGGCCTAAGGCGACCTCGGGCCTGTGCCACGTAGTTTGGTCACCAGCTCCCTGAGCTACCGCCGCCTCCTCCGCCTCCCGAGCCCCCTCCCCCGCCTGACGAAGACGACGAGGACGGCGCAGTCCGTGCCGAGCTCAACGACGACGAATACGTGTGGATCATCAGCGGTGCGGTGAACGATGGCGGCGGATCGATGGGGCTGTCCTCGATCGCCGACGACCATGCGTCGGCAGCGTCGAGCGCGACGGCCCATGCCGAGTACTCGCGCAACAGCCCCTGCTCCCAGGCCCACTCGACGTGGCGACCTTCGCTTGCCTCGAGGAATCTCCGGAACGATTCGGTGCGCAACGTCAATGCCGATCCTGTCGCCGTGCGAGCAGCAAGCATCGAGGCGTATCCGACTCCTGCGAAGACAAAGGCAACGACGGCGGTGATCGCGACCGCTCCGAGGGCGCTGTGTTGCACGCCGAACACCCCGAACGCCAGGAAGAGGCCGGCGACGACCGCCACCAACGCGCCAAACAGCATCAGGACCGCCGCGAGCGCACCGCCACCGGTGCCAGGGTCGCCGGCAACCGTCACGATCGGCCGTTGCCACCAACCCGCGTCGCGGATGAACCGCTTCTGCTCCTCGCCGATGCGTTTCCACACCTTGGCGAACTCTGCGCTGTACGTGCCGAGCTTGATCACCGGCGCCGTCGAGAACAGCGCGACGAGGTGTCCGCGATCGACTGCCGACAGGCGAGCGTCGCTGTTCCCCGGAATCAGCACGACGTCATCGCCAGAGTCATCGGCGATGATGGCCCCTCGGGCGATCATCTCGGAGAACCACGCTGACACGGTGCGATTCCCGACCTGTTCGCTGAGGAGTGCCGCTCCTTGCCACGGCTCGACCCCTCGGGGCGGTACGAACTCGATGGTCGCGAGCTCGCCGAGACGAGCGTCGGGCACCCGATAGGTCGGCACGTCCGGGACCGGGTCACCCGTTGCCGGGACCTCGAGCGTTCCGGCTGCGGGCACGAACGCGGCGTCGGCCGCACCTCCTTTGCCGAAGACTTCGTTGCTTCCTCGGTGGCGAAACCAGCCGAACAGACCCAACGAGACCAGCAACCCGACGATCACCTGCAGCAGCGCGATCGGGCGAATGCCTCGATCGTTTCGGTCGGGCAGAGCCGGGAGCTCGGGGGGTTCAGCATCGACCAGTGAGGCAATGTCACCGCTGATCGTGATTCCTGCGCCGGGCTCCAGTGGCTCGAAGACCACCCGATACCGGCCCTCGTCGACCAGTTCGAGTTCGCATCCGCCGAACGCTCCGCGCGCTCCGGTGTCACACGTCGGACGATCCAGGTCGAATCCGACCACCCACACGTCGAAGCGGTCAGTCGTGAACGTCTCGTCTGAGCCGATGATGTCGAGCGCAAGGCGCCCATTCGAGACCTGCGCCGACGGCAGCGTGTAGTCGAGGAGATAGCGGTGTTGCCCGGTGAACGTCACGAACGGATCGCCCAACCGGATTCGCGTGTCGCGCCCCAACGCGACCACACCGAGGTCGGCGTTGGCGTCGGGCGACGACGCGACGACGTCGGTCGGTTCGCCGAAGTCGTTGGGGATGATTCGTTGGTAGCCACGCCGCTCGTGGATGCCGAAGTCGATGTCGACGACCTCGCTGATACGAACGCCGTCGGCACCCTCGGGAACCACGGTGACTTGCTTTGCATCGAAGTGCTCGGCGCGGAACAGCCCTTGGTCTCCGGCGCCGATGACGGCGAATGCGCCCAGCGCTGCGGTCAGCGCAACTGCGCCACCCACGACGACCTGAGTCGTCCACCGAACACGTCTGATCATCGAGGCGAGTCTTGCCGAAGCGCTCGACCCGTCGCTGACAATTCGTCCGCTAGGCGCGCGCCAGCTCGATGAAGGTCTTGCCTCCCGCGAGGCGAATCGGCGTCCCCGTCGCCGCATCGGAGAACCCGAATGCCTCGTACGGCGTATCTCGACCCCACACGGCTTCGATCCGCTGGCCTGCCCGGTGGACGACCGCACGACCGAATCCGACGGTCACCGGGTTCGGCGAGCGCGCATCGACAGGCGATGGTGGATGGTCGGTGAACAGTTCGATCACGTTCTGCACTGCGATTCGATTCCCCGAGGTCACGACGTGCGGGTTTCCGTTCTGTGATCGCAGATAACTGCCGCTCGCCTCGTCCCAGGTCCAGTCGACCGAGACACCATCCATCTCGACGCGGAACGTCTCGTCCGGAGTTCCTCCCGCTTCAGGTGCCGGCTCCCAGTTCCTGTCAACCCAGTAGAGCGGTCGCGCCGGGCCCGGTGGCACGTCGCCGTCGAGCGCGGTGTTCGTGGCGCACGTGGGGTCGAGCAGCAGGTTGTGTGGCGCGCTTCGACTCGACGTTCGCTCGTAGCAAGGGCTGCGTTGCGCAGTGAAGTTGACGAGCAGGTTCGAGCGTTCCGCCGACTCGATCCAGTTGGTGACACCGCGGTTTCCGCCGGACCAGGCAAGCACCGGACGGTTCATCGCAGCGAACAAGTCCAGGTCGCCCGTGCGGGCCGAGCGAACAGGTCCGACGCGGTCCGGCAGGTTGGTGTGGAACATGCCGATGAATCGCGTGACGCCTTCGACGTTTTCTTCGATGATCGTGTCTGCCTGGTCGAGGTTCCACTGCGGTCGGGCACTAGAGAAGTTGTCGACCTTCACGGCCACGATCGGACGGAGCCGGGTCGCCTCGTCCGCGGGGAGACCCGTCAGCGCCGCGACGGTAGGCCAGGGACCCAACGTCTCGTACTCGGGCCAGATCGGAACGCCGTTCTCGACGATCGTCGTCGGCGGCGGCTCCGTCGTGGTGGTGGTGGTCGTCGTCGTCGTGGTGGTGGTTGTCGTCGACGTGGTGGTCGTGGTGGGCGGCAGCGTGGTGGTGGTAGTCGTCGGGGGCACGGTCGTGGTGGTGGTCGTGGTCGTGGCGACGCTTCCCAGAGCGTCAGGCCCATCTCCACTCCCGCCCACGATCACCACGAGGCCGACGACCAACAGCGCCACAGCGGCCGCCGACGCTCCGACGACGAGACGGCGACGCCGGTACACCGACGGATCGACCGGAGCGTCCGGTTCGGTCGGATTCGATGCCGAATTCTCGGCCGGATTCGGGTCATTCACGAGCGACGACGCTAATCGCGGTCGGGCGGTGCGCCTCGGCAGCGAGCACACGAATTTGCGGATCGAACCCGTTCCGTGTGAGCGGATTCACGCCCACGGTTTCCCCTTCGCTCCGCCGGGCACCCACTGAACGGGTGCCGACTCCTTCCGACGTGTTCCCACAGCACCTGGAGGTCCCCGTGACCAATATCGACGATCGCCGCAGCCCCGTTGGCCCACCTCGGGATCGCCGCCCGATACCGCCGCCACCTCGGGCGGCTCATCGACCACCGGCCGCACGGGAGCAGACCTCGAGAGACGGCGCATCAGAGCAGCCTGCGGCCGGTCCACACACCGTCGTGATCCGTGCGTGGATCGACCCGGTCGTGGATGACGATGGGCACGATCCACGTTCGCGATACGTCGAACAGTTTTGGCTCGGGGTACTGGGACCGACTGCGACGTGGATTCTCAGGCGACTCGTCGCCGGGCTCGAGCGCCACCCGAACGGCTATCGACTCGATCTCACGCTCACCGCCAAGATGATGGGCCTCTCGTACACCGTGGGCCGATCCTCACCATTCGCGAAGGCGCTGCAGCGATGCACGATGTTCGGGCTCGCGCATCAGACCAGCGACGGACTCGCCGTCCGTCGACGAGTACCGACCGTGGCACACCGACACCTCCGACGGATGCCCGAAGCGGTGCAACGTGCACACGACGCCTGGGAGGAGTGCAGTGTCACGATCGAGTCGCTCTCGCGTGCCCATTGCATCGCGTTGGCAATGCTCGAGTCCGGCGACGACATCAACGTGATCGAACACCACTTGATTGCGGTCGGCGTCGACGATCAGACCGCCGCCGAAGTCGCCGACAACGCGATGAAGTTGTAGGCGGTGTCAACGCCTTAGAAATTGCAAGCGAGATCGATGAGGAGGCGCGTGCCGAACCCGCTCGCACCCTTGGAGTAGATGCCGTTGTCGGCGTCGATCTTCATCGGGCCAGCGATGTCGAGGTGTGCGTACGGAACGTCGCCGGTGAACTCGGACAAGAAGATGGAGGCGGTGATGGTCCCGGCATAGGGGCCACCGATGTTCTTCATGTCGGCGTACGGCGAGTCGAGCAGTTTGCGGTAGCGCTTCCGCTCGAGCGGAAGCTGCCAGACAGGCTCGTCGATCTTCTCGCTCGACGCCTTGACCTGGTCGACGAACGCTTGATCCGTGCCGAGCAGGCCGGCGATGTCCGGGCCGAGGGCTCCGAGTACAGCACCGGTGAGGGTGGCGATGTCGACGATCGCGTCCGGCTCTTCTTCGACTGCGAGCGACAACCCGTCCGCGAGAACGAGGCGTCCTTCCGCATCGGTGTTGAGGACTTCAACGGTCTTTCCGTTCCGCATCGTCAGCACGTCGCCGAGCTTCAAAGCCGACCCAGACGGCATGTTGTCCGTGCACATGAGCCATGCGGTGACCTTCGTTTTGCAGCCGACCGCCTTGAGGGCCGACATCGTCGCGAGCACGGCGGCTGCTCCCGACATGTCCATCTTCATCGCTTGGTGGAATGCATCCCCGCCCTTGATGCTGATGCCACCCGAGTCGTACATGATCCCTTTGCCGACCATCGCAAGGTGCTTCTTGGCGCCTCTGGGCGAGTAGCTCAGTTTGACCATCCGCGGCGGTTCGGTCGAGCCGCGGTTGACGCCGATCATGCCGCCACAACCCATGGCGAGCAGATCGTCCTTGTTGAAGACCTCGACCGTCAGGCCAGCGTCCTTGCCAAGCGAAACCGCCTTGTCGGCAATGTCGACGGCGTTCAAGTAAGTCGGGGGCGTATTCGCGAGTTCTCGGGCGAATGCCGCAGCGGATGCAATGGCGTGGCCGGCAGCCGCGCCCTTCTCGACGGCGCTCATTCGCTTCGCCCCCGAGACAATGGTGAGGTCGCTGATCTTGGACTCCAGGCCGTCACCGGTCTTCAATCCGACGTACCGGTACGACGCGAGGAGCACGCCTTCGACCACGGCACTCGCA
>CALIOL010000141.1 GCA_938044705.1 uncultured Ilumatobacter sp.
CAAGGTTGGCGCATGAGCACGACCGAGACCCACGACACCACCGGCTGGACCTTCACGGACGGCAACGCAGTCGACTGGTCGCCCGTCGGCGACAAGGTCGAGATGAAGACGCTCGCTGGAGCCGACGGACGCGTGATCGCGTTGTTCCGTTTCGCGCCCGGCTACGTCGGCGGCACGCACCATCACGAAGAGCCGGAGTTCAGCTACGTGCTCGAAGGCGACGTGGTCTCACAGGGCGTCGAGATGAGCACCGGCCACGCCTATGGCGTCGTCGCCGGAACCGACCACACGGAGTTCCGGAGCGAAGGCGGCTGCACCATCGTCAGCGTCTTCAAAGCGTTCGGCTGACGCTCAGGCACCGTCGCTACGAGGCGAGCGCAAACCGGTCGATCACGGCGATGCCAGCTATATGGGCACCAGGGGCGACCAGATGATCGATCGCTGCAGCGAGGTCGACGGTGTGCGTCACGAGTGATCCGATGTCGAAATGGCTGGTCGCGACCATGTCCAGCATGGCTGGGTAACGGTTCGCCGACATGCCGTGGGAGCCGAGCACGTCGAGTTCCCACGCCAGGATCCGGTCAAAAGCCGCAGGCGCTCTCGCGGCGTCGCCGGTCATCAGCCCGACCTGCACGTGCCGACCTCGGCGGCGCAGGCCCATGATCGAGGCGTGCGATGGGCCGGCTCCGCCGATGGCATCGAGCGAGGCGTGAGCGCCCCCGTGCGTCGCATCGACGACAGCGGTGGCCACCTCATCGGGAGTCAGTCCGGCTGCGTTGATCGTGGCCCGCGCCCCTGCCGCGACAGCCGCGTCGAGCGCGGCGCCGGACACGTCGACGGCGATCACATCAGCCCCGATGGCTACGCCGATCATCACCGCCGAAAGGCCAACGCCGCCGCAGCCGTGCACTGCGAGCGATTCGCCTGATCGGACACCCGCACGATCGACCACAGCGCGGAACGCTGTGGCGACGCGGCAACCCAGTGCCGCGGCGGACACGAATCCGATCTCGTCGGGCAGCGCGACGAGGTTGGTGTCGGCGAAGTCGATCGCGACGAGTTCAGCGAACGAGCCCCAATGGGTGAAACCAGGCTGGAATTGGTCGGGGCAGACCTGATGGTCGCCCGCAACGCACACCTCGCAGCGCCCACATCCGCTGACGAACGGGACGGTCACGCGGGCACCGGCTCGCCAGTGTTCGACGTCGGTGCCGACCGCGACGATGGTCCCCGCCAATTCGTGGCCGGGAACGTGCGGCAACGCGATGTCAGGGTCGTGCCCTTGCCAACCATGCCAGTCACTGCGGCACACACCTGAGGCACCGACCTCGATCACGACACCGCGTGGAGCCGGTGTCGGGTCCGGCAGCGCTTCGATCGTCGGCCGTTGCCCGAAGCGCTCGTAGTACATCGCTCGCACGCCGTCACCCTACGCACGACTCGACGCTCCAGAGCCTACAGCCCGACTCACCGTCGGTGAGTCGGGCTGCACATGGCATTGGATCTTCGGTTGGGGTCAGTCGCTGTTGTCGAGGATTCCGCCTGGGATGAACAGCGCCTGGAGGGTGGCGTCGTCGATGAGGCTCGTGGACTCGTCCTTGCGCACCACCAGGTTGATCACGTGGGTACCCGGGCCAACAGCAACCGAGCCGCTGGTGTGGCATCCGCCGGTTTGGTTCGCCGGGAGGTACTCACCGCGGTCGGTGTCGGCGAGGTCATCGTCGGAGCTGTTGCTCGTTGGGTCGTTGCCAGCCGTGGTGCGGGTGAGACGGCAGTTGAACTGATCGTCGTTGGTGACCGTCAGCAACTGCGTTCCACCGTTGATCTGAATGATGCCGACCGCGTCGGCCTCGATGGTGACCGACGTGGCGACGAAGAAGGTGCCGGTGGTTGCCCCGGTGACACCGTCAGCGTTGTCGGTTTTGCTGCTCTGTGCCTGAATTGCAGGGGCGAGCGGCTGGTAGTAGCCCGCCACGTCGATGAGAACCTGCGCGACGTTGCCGTCGACGAAGACCTCGATCTGGCCGGCAAACGTTCCGCTGGTCGGCATCGCGACGGTCACTGCGTTCGCGAGCGTCGGTCCACCTGCTCCCCAGTTGATGTTGGACACCGCGGGTGCGCCGGTGGCGTCAGCCGGACGAATGGAAAGGAAGCCTCCGGTGCTCGGGTTGATGACCGTAACGTTCAGCACGACCGCGGTGGCGCCCGTGGGGACGACGGTGGCGGTGGACGCAGGTGCGCCGGCAGGCTGGATCGGGACGTTCCCGGTGACCTGGAGCCGCTGTGCGACACCCGAGATGAACGGACCGGGCAGGCCGACGTCGGATCGCGTGTCGAGAATGCGTTCCGGCGTGACCGACACGAAGTTGGACGGGTCGCTCGATGCGGCATTCACCGCCATCAAGCCACCGGCGCCGAACGTGACCGCAACAGCGGCTCCGATTGCGGCCCAACGGGACCTCCATCCACGACGGCGCGCTTGGGTGTTGTTCGAATTCATGTGCCCACTCCCTTGGTTTGAATCGGCGCGAGGCTGCGCTGCGAGACCGGGCGACCGTAGCCCATGTCGATCCACCGAGTGGCGTGTGTGCGCAGATGATTCCCCCACACCTGGCCACGGCTGCCCTCACAGTCGTTGCGACGGGCTCGTGTCTGCTCAACTGTCGTTATGTCCGATCACGGTTCGAACACCCCAAAGCCCGCCACCGAGTTCACCCAGCAGCGCAATTCGGCTGCTGTCATCGACTTCGATGACGGTGTCGACTTCGCCGCCGCGTCGCACGGGTTGGTGGCGCAGCACGAGACGGGCCGGATCGAGAAGAACGGACGCCCGGTGTGGGACATCGCGCATCACGATTTCCTGCGCAACGACGACGCTGTGCCCGACACGGTCCACCCGGGGCTCTGGCGGCAAGGCAAGCTGAACGCGCTCCACGGATTGTTCCAAGTCGCGGACGGCGTGTGGCAGGCACGCGGGTACGACATCTCGAACATCACGTTCATCGAGGCCGACAGCGGCTGGCTGATCATCGACCCGCTGACCGCCGAGGAGTGTGCGCGAGCGTGCCTCGAGCTGGCCAACGAACATCTGGGTGAGCGCCCGGTGAGCGCGGTCATCTACACGCACAGCCACCTCGATCACTTCGGCGGCATGCTCGGCGTCACGTCACGAGAAGCCGTTGCGAACGGTGATGTCCGAGTGATCGCACC
>CALIOL010000142.1 GCA_938044705.1 uncultured Ilumatobacter sp.
GGTGCCGAAAAAGCAAAAGACCTCCCGGCTGGGAGGTCAGACACACGCAGATATGTGGATGCGCGTGTCTAGGTGATTACTACGACGAGAAGGTTGGTCGAGCGGCTCACGAAGTTCATACAACCACCATCGGCACCCGAAACGCAACTCATGAGCGCGTTCTCATGCTGCGCCGCACCGCCCGACGAACTCGTGGAAGACTTCAAGAATGCCGCGAGGTCATGCGTTTCCCGGGCCACCTGAAGCCCTCGACAGCTATCGCGCCGCAATCGACCAGTTGCTGGACTGTGAGCTCAAAGGCGCAAAGAACCCGTACACATCGCGCAACGGCCACATGTTCAGTTTCCTCGACGCTGACGGAACACTGGCGTTGCGTCTGTCCGACGAACTCGAGTCCGAGTTCCGCTCGCAGTACGAGAGCGGACCGGTGACTCAGTACGGCCGGACCATGCAGGGCTACTCGTCGGTGCCCGCTGAGCTGCTGGACGACACGTCGTCACTGAGCGGATGGCTCGAGCGAGCGTGGGATTCGATTGGTTCGCTGCCACCAAAACCGACGAAGAAGTAGGAGTCCTCGGAGTCACCCGCGCCGGGCCATTCGCGCCCTCCAGCCTCCGATTCGACCATCCGATTGATCACGGAGCGACGACTTCGGTCTTCGCATCGGCGCCGACGGGGTCGGCTGCGACGCCTTCACTCGCAGCACTCAGCGAGATGAGGCCACCTGCAAGCACGCCGACGGCCAATGCCATGGCGAGGCTCAGTGCCCGAACAGGGCGGCGCTCAGCCGCTGCCTTGCGGCCGGCGAGTGAGAGCGTGGAGTGAGCTGCGGGGTTCTTGGGCTGGATCTGAAGTACTGCGGTCATGGGTCCCATGGTGAAGCAGCACGGCCCGGAGCGGAATGGGGAGAACTACCCTCCCCGCTCCCCATGGGCCCGGACGACCGGCCAGACCCTGCTCAGGACCACGTTCCGAACCGCCGAGAACACCGCGCCAACACTCCAGTTCCGGAAGGCGGTTCGGTGAACGAACTGGCACGTCGCCACACGTCGGGCGCGTGGATCGGCTCGCCGTGGCCGGGAAGGAGGTACCGGACCGGCTTGCTGCGAAGCAGCTCCTCGGTGGAACTCGACGAATCCGCATCGACGTACTCCGGGTTGAACCAGGCACGTCCATCGAGGGTGACGACCGCGTCGCCGCTGATCAACGTCTCGGAGTCGGCGTGATAGAAGCTCGTCGAGTCGTCGGTGTGGCCAGGAGCGTGAATCGCCTCCCACCCATCGGCACCGGGCAACCCATCGCCGTGACCGACGAAACCCGATGGCTCGAAGTCCAGTGCGATGTCCAACGGCCCGCCGTAGCCGATGGTCTTGCCGTACCGAACGAACTCGGCGAAGGCTCTGCCGGAGAACCGCTGAGCGCCCCACATCGGCAGAAACCTCACCGTGGACTCAACGAGCGGAAACGTGCGCGGGCGCTCGCCATCGAGGTAGCTCTTGCACCGAAGCGGGAGGTGGACGTCGCAGCTCGCTCGATCGGTGAACGTCGAGACTCCGGCCACATGGTCGGGATGCGCATGGGTGCAGGCGACCGACGCAATGTCATCAACGGAGTGCTCACCGGTCTGCTCGATGAGATCCAGTGCACGCCGAGCGACGATCGGGAGGCCCGGGTCGACCACCGCCAACTGCGATCCTCCATCGACGATGTAGCAGTTGAAGATCCACGCAGAAGATCGCATGACCGGGAGATCGAAGACCTGGCTCATGGACGCACTGTCTATCGAACCAAGGCGATCGGCCTGGCCGACGACGCTTGAGCGTCCGTACCCTGGGAGCCCGATGACCTCCGAGCACCAACGCAGATCGGCGACGTCGCCGTCTCGCAGCATCCGGCGAGTCGCGGTGATCGGCGGTGGCGTCACCGGAGCGGCCGCTGCGCATCACCTCGGGTTGCGACTTGCGGCCGGCCAGCTCGATGAAGTCGTGCTGTTCGAGGCCGCAGCCGAGGTCGGCGGGCGCACGCGGTCGACGCCGTTTGCAGGACTCGAGCACGTCGACTGCGGACCCGACGCATTTCTCGCACGCGTCCCCGATGCCACACAGCTGGCCAGCGAGGTCGGTCTCGCCACCGAACTCGTGCATCCCCAGAAGGTCGGCGCTGCTGTCTGGTACGACGGGTTGCACGACATTCCGGACGGCCTGGTCCTCGGGGTCCCTGGCAACCCACTCTCCCTCGCCCGGTCATCGCTGCTCTCCTGGCGAGGCAAGGCTCGTGCGGCACTCGAGCCGTTGCTTCCTCGGACGTCAACGGACTCCGACTCGATCGGAGAGTTCATTCGCGCCCGTTTCGGCGACGAAGTCCACGAACGGCTCGTCGACGCATTGGTCGGCAGCATCTACGCGACTGACACCGACCGGTTCAGCCTCGCCGAGATGCCTCAACTCGCTGCGCTCACCTCGCACCGGAGCCTGCTGCTCGCGGCTCGAGCGGCTGCATCGAAGGGAACCGCCAGTGCGAGCGCGGCGCCGATCTTCGCAACACCGGCCGATGGGATGGGTGCGCTCGTCGACGCAGCGATCACGACCGCTCGCTCGAACGGGGTGACGATCCAGACCGGCAGCGCCGTGGCGATCGACCCAGCCGACGAACCCGGCACATGGTCAGTCGGCGGTCGTGCGGTCGACGCGGTGATCGTGGCCACACCCGCCGCAGCTGCACGACGACTCGTCGCCCCGATCGCGCCGGCCGCATCTGAACTGTTGTCGACCGCGGAGACTTCCGACGTTGCCCTGCTGTCGCTCCACATCTCGAGCGACGAATGGCCTGAGCGCTTGAGCGGGCGAAGCGGTTACCTCGTTCCGAAGCCCGTGCAGCGAGCGGTCACCGCAGTGTCGTTCGGGAGCCAGAAGTGGGCGCATTGGCAACCGCCAGACGGCGGACAGGTCCTGCGCGTGTCGTTGGGCCGGGACGGGGCCCCAGTGCTGCACCATGACGACGACACGCTCGTCGAACAGGCACTCGATGACCTCACCAGACACCTCGGCATCAGGTTCTCACCGACCGATGTGCGTGTCAGCCGGTGGCCAGGTGCCTTTGCTCAATACCGGCCACACCACCGACAGTGGGTGCACGCCGTGCGCGACGCACTCCCGACAGGGGTCGCTGTCGCCGGGTCGAGCTACGACGGAATCGGCATTCCTGCCTGTGTTCGCAGCGGGAGAACAATTGCTGAACTGCTGGTCGACTCGGCG
>CALIOL010000143.1 GCA_938044705.1 uncultured Ilumatobacter sp.
ACAACGCGATCGACCGATCATCAAGCATGTCGTTGCCACTTCCGCCGAACGATTCAGCCCTCCCATCGTCGCCGCCTCCACCACCGCCAGTCGCCCAAACACCGCCGCCTCCGCCACCACCGCCTCCTCCACCACCCTCACATCCGTCAACGCCGACGCCCCCTCCTCCGCTCGCCGTGCCAGCGCTGCCGGTGACCGCGGCGGACGCCCCGCCGGCCATCGCACACATACCGACATTGCCGACCGCGGCGCCGGTGTCTCCTTCACCGGTGTCACCGGCGACAACGTCCACACACTTTCCCGGCGGCGACTCGGCGTCGTACGCAGCGGCTGCAGCAAGTGGCGCTGAGCGCCTTGCTGTGCGTGCCCGTCGACGGCGCCGCAGAGGTGGTGTGGTGCTGTCACTCGTCGTCGTTGCGCTCATCGCCGCAGCGTTTCCCGTGGTGCGCTTCGTCCAGGACTACCGAGAAGAGCGCAGCATCCCTGACGTCACCGCACCGGAATACCGATCAGCCGAGTTCACGGAAGTCTTCTTGGACGCGGTCGCTGACGGAAGGGCGCGAACCGAGGTCGTCGCGCTCGCGGACGCTGTAGAAAAAGAGGTCCGTGTCGAGCTGATCTCCGGCGCTGGGATCTCGTGGCGAGGCGACGAGGACGTGTGGTTCGAACCGATGCCCGACGGCTCGTGGATCCGCTACCAAAACACCGAATTCGACGATCAGATCTTCGACAAGCTGATGCTGATCGCCGACGGACTCACCGTCGACGAGGTCGTGCCGAAGTCGAGTCGCCGGTGGGTCGACGTCGACTCCGTGGAGCGAACCGACATGCTGGGCGATGAGGTCCGACACTTCACTGTTCAGGTCGACATCCACGAAATGCGGCGCGCTCAGAACGGAGCGCTGGAAGAGTTCCAGGAATTCTGGTCCGATGTCGACCTCGATCAGTTCGACGCGCTCACCGTCCTGGAGTTGGAATTCTGGGTGACCGATGACGGAATGGTCCACCAAGTCCGCTCGGCTCCCGGTGTCGCGCTTGGCGAAGGCAGCTATGTCCTCACCATCGACAGCGCATCGGTCGATGCACCATTCGATGCCGAGCTGCCGACAGAATTCGTGGACGAGTGACATCGAGCGCGGGCAGGGCCCTCCACGCGCTCAGTGAACGGTCACCGTGCCGGCCGCCCCATCGACGGTGACGGTCGAACCGTCCACGATCTTGTCGGTGGCTCCCTGCACGCTCACGACGCATGGGATTCCCAGTTCGCGGCTCACGATGATTGCATGACTCACCTGCGCGCCGACGTTCACCACCACCGCGGCCGCAGGGACGAAGAGGGGCGTCCACGCCGGGTCGGTGTGTGGTGCGACCAGCACCTCGCCGGGCTCGAGCGCAAGCGGGTCGCTCGGATCGAGAATCACGCGCGCAGTTCCGGTGACGACCCCTGAGCAACCGGGTACACCCGTCAACACGTCGCCAGTCGAACTGGCAACCTGCGGCTGCGCTTCCGATCGACGAGGCCACGCCGACAGCGGCGGAACCTCATCGACGATGATGAACGGCGGATCCAACTCGAACAGCTCTCGGTACTCGACGGCGCGCTGGGACAGACGGGCCCGAAACCCGTCCGGTGCGCCCAGGAAGGCTTCGAGCTCCTCGTCGAGCAACTGATGAAACTCGACGACGTCGATGCCGTGGCGCCGAGCGAGTTCGCGGAAGCAGACGCGAACCTCGTTGATCACCTTGATGATGTTGGTCTTCGCTCGCTCTCGGCCTGCCAAGTGGCGATGCGCCGATGCAAGCCCAGCTTCGAACTGTGCCGAAGCTTCCGGATCTCCAGCGATCGCCTCTCGGATGTGGGCCGTGATCGCCTCACGCTCTGCGGACACCGCGTTCGCGCGCATCGCTGGATCACCCGAGTCGTCTTGCTTGCGCATCACGGCGATCAGATTTGCTGCGAGTTCTGGCTTGGTCTCCCAGACGTCGCTGATGATGTCCCACTCGTTGGGGCCACGGCTCCCGAACTCGACGAGGAACGCCTCGAAGCCCTCGGCGAATTCCGCCGACCCTTCGTCGAGACGCGACAACGCCCACAGCGCACGACTCGGAAGTGCTGAATCCACGTCGCCCACGCCGGTGATCAACTTGAGGCCGAGTGACGGGTCGCCAACAGCTTCAGCGATTGCGTTAAGGATCCCTGGTCCGATCGATGCCCCAGCCGTGACGAGAATGTGACGCTCGAACAGTTTGCGAATCGCCGGCCGGAACGATCGAGCTCGCTCGACGAGTGCGTGATCATCGAGATCACGCAGGTTCGGGCGGTTCGCACGGCTCTCGTTCGCCAATCGTTGATCGTCGAGCAGTTCACTGAGGTCGCTCGTCAGCACCTCCTGCATCCACACGGCCATCTTCGCCGTGTTCGCCTCGCTCTCGTGCCACGACTCAGCAACGTACGGCGGCACATCCGGATGGTCGCCGTAGTAGGTCAGGTCGATCATCTCGGGGGTCAGTCCGGGGCCGCGCACTCCGAAGATTCGCGACAGCGAGGCGTTGATGTAGAGATACCCACCGAAGCTGCCCACCACCTCTTCGACGGAGACTTCGTCCGGTTCGCAGGTTCCACCCGCAAGGAATGCGTCGCGCCACCCTTCGCGAGTGGCATCCCACACGATGTTCCAGCCGAGCGGACAGGCAGGATCCGGGAGCACCTCGCCGGCGTTGGCGCGGGTGTAGAAGGGGTAACGGTCCGAAATCGGGAGGTCGGTGATCCAGCGTTCGGCGGTCATGGACCGACCGTAGTTTCTCGGTCAGGAATCAGCGCGCAGCGGAACGACAGCGACCTGCTGGGAGCGGACTCGCACCAGGCGTCCCAGCATGACAGTGAGCACGACCAGTTGTGTCGAGGTGAGGATCAACGAGGACATGATTGGGCATCGGCGTTCGTTCCGGGACGCTTGATTCAGATTTTCGTCACGGTTCGTTCTGGAATCTCGCGCGGTCCCCGCCAGGATGGTCCCATGACCGAAACGGCCGACGCGGACAGGGCGATCGCGAGCGACACGAAATGGGCAGCATTCACCGACGCCGGCCCGTGGGAGATCGAGCGCGACGACGCTCGCTGGCTCCCGCTCGCACGAACACTCCGGCGCCAGGCGCAAGCCGAGGTGCCTCAATTGACAGCAGGTCGGCGCATCCCGCCCGGGTTCCGCGTGCTGACCGTCGTGGCCCGACTCACCGCTGCGGTCGGACCCTGGCTCGTGCGCAAGAAGCTCGGGCGACACGCCGACCCGTCGGCGAGCCGGGCTGACATCTCCCGTCGGCTCCGCACCGCAGCCGAGGCCCTCGGTCCGACGTACATCAAACTCGGCCAGATCATCTCCTCGGGTGAAGGCCTGTTTCCCTCGGAGCTGGTCGAGGAGTTCAAGAAATGTCGCGACCAGGTACCGGCCGAACCGTTCGAAGTTGTGCGCCTCACGGTCGAGCAGGATCTGGGAGCGCGACTCGAGGACGTCTTCGAGTCGTTCGACGAAACAGCGCTCGCCGCTGCATCCATCGCCCAGGTCCACGTGGCTCGGCTGATCACGGGCGAGGAAGTTGTCGTCAAGGTGCAGCGACCTCAGGTGTCGACGCTCGTGCGCAAGGACCTCAAGGTCATGTCGTGGCTCGCGCCGTTCCTCGTGGGCCGCATCCCGGTCGCCGCACTCGCGAACCCGCCCGCGCTGGTCGAGCTGTTCGCCGAGACCATCGTCGAGGAGCTCGACTTCCGAATGGAAGCCGCGAACATGCTCGACGTCGCAGGGATGCTCCACGAACTCGAACAGAAGCGCTACGTCACTCCCCGACCGCATCCGGCGATGGTGACTCGCCGGATTCTCATCATGGAGCGAGTGCACGGGTTCAACTTCGACGACGCCACCGGAATGCAAGCCGCAGGCATCGACACCGAGGACGTCGTGCGAACGGCGATGGTTGCGTTCATGGAAGGTGCCGTGGTCGAAGGAATCTTCCACGGTGATCTTCATGGAGGCAACCTCCTGGTCATGGAGGACGGACGTACCGCGCTGCTCGACTACGGCATCGTCGGCAGGCTCGATGGTGGTCGACGCAACGCATTCCTCCGGCTGATGCTCGGCGCGACGACCAACGATCCGAAGGGCCAAGTCGAGGCACTGCGCGATCTCGGAGCGCTTCCGCTGGACACCGACATCGCCGCCGTCGTCACCGACCTCGGCTTGGACCGCGAAGAGGTGCTCGACCCAACTCAGCTGACCGGCGAGGAGATGGTGCAAGAAGTCCAGCGCGTTGTGAAGGCGATGCTCGGCTACGGGGCGAAACTCCCCAAGGAACTCATGCTGTACGTCAAGAACCTGGTCTTTCTCGATGGCGCGATCGCCCGACTTGCCCCGGACCTCGACCTCATCGGCGAGGTCCAGAACATCTCGATGCTGTTCGCGATGAAGCACGGTGAGCGGCTCGGACGCGAGCTCGGCATCAACCCCAACGACGTCGAATTCGACATGGACGGCATCAAGGCGAGCGTCGGGCTCGATTCGAGTGCGAGCGGGCTCACGTATCGGGAACTCCAGGAGCGACGCGCGATCATCCAGAAGCGAATGGCCGACCACGTGGAAGGACGCGACTGATGCGGCTGGTGATCGCTCGCTGCTCGGTCGACTACGCGGGGCGCCTCGATGCGCACCTTCCGGAAGCCAACCGCCTCATCATGGTGAAAGCGGACGGCTGCGTCGCGGTGCACGCCGACGGAGGTGCGTACAAGCCGTTGAATTGGATGAATGCGCCGAACACGCTCGTCGAGGTCGACGGATCCGATTCCGAGGACGGCCTGACGAGGTGGGTGGTGACCAGTCCGAAGAAGGAGACGCTGACGATCACCTTGCACGAGGTGCTCAGCGACGTCGCCGAAGAACTGGGAGAGGATCCGGGTCTCCAGAAGGATGGCGTCGAAGCGCACCTTCAGGAGTTGCTCGCCGAGAACCCCGACACGATCGAGGACGGATTGAAGCTCGTTCGTCGCGAGTACCCGACCGCCATCGGGCCCGTCGACCTGCTCTGTCGTGACGACGCCGACCAGGTGGTTGCGATCGAAGTGAAACGGCGCGGCGAGATCGACGGGGTCGAACAGCTCGCTCGCTACATCGAACGGCTCAGTATGGACTCGTCACTCGGTGACGTTCGAGGCGTGTACGTCGCGCAGTCGATCAAGCCACAAGCCAAGGTCCTCGCCGAGTCGCGGGGTTTCACCTGGGTCGAGGTGGACTACGACGAACTCCGCGGCATGAAATCCGACGAGCTCAAGTTGTTCTGAGCCGCTGACACCCGACTAGCAGGACGTGCCGGGGTAGGCGGGCCGAGCGGTGACCTGGTACGTCAGGTCGCCTTCGGCGAAGAATGTGAGTTGCGTGGCCGCATCGAACAGGTCACCCACCGCCTCTCGGGCGATCTCGACGCAGTCCGTTGCCGATGACAACTCGATACCGGTGTCCGCGGGCCACGGTGTCACCGTCGGAGCGGGATCGAATGCTGAAAGGTCGTCGATCGGCGACGCCGTGAGTTGGTACGCGCCGGGAACGTATTCCGCAGACGCACCGAGGTTTTCGGCTCCCATGATGGACGCCGGGTCAGACTGGAGTGCGTTGAGGAAATCGAGCAGCGCCTGGCGTTCCGGCGTGGACTCGCTGCCGCCGGTCCCAGGCCCGCCACCTACGCCGAGCGCATACGCCTCGTGGGTGTAGGTCGCGCCGTCGGCCACGATGGTCAGCGTGGCGGTCGGAGCATCGGCGATCAACAACTCGTCGTCGGTGGAATAGTCGACATCTGCGAGCAGCCCAGCAGCGTCTGCGGCTTCCAACAACGCATCGATTCCCTCCGGACTCACGGTTTGCGCCTGGTGTTGCGGAAGCAACGGGCCGGGGAAGATCGCAGGCGTGAGTGCGCCCGAGAGCAACGTGCCGTCCGCCGTGATCAACGCCACCGGAGGATTCTGGAACGCGAACTCGCGCGTCGTGAAGCCACCGGGCAAGGTGTACGACAACACGAGGTCGCCCGAGAGCGGCGCAGCCTCGACAACGGTTGCCGGCGGCTCGGTTTCCGGCGGAGTGGTCTCGACCGCGGGCGTTTCAGCCGCAGTGTCGACCGTGGTATCCGAGGTCTGCAGGCTGTCACCCGTCGACTCGCTGCCACACGCAGCAAGCAGGCCCATTACGGGCACCGCAAGCGCGGCAGCGATGAAGTTCCGGCGTTCCATGAGTGGCTCCATGACCGTTTGACGCTGTCCAGGCCTCTCCGGTTCCCGAGAAACTCCGGAGATCAGCCGTCGAGGCGGGCGAGCAGGACGACCTGCCCTGATGACTCTGTCATTCCGACCGGCTGCAACGTCACGGTGAACAGCGGGAAGTCTTCGAACGAAACGCCCGCCCACAGTTCGATCTCGACGCCGCCACCACCACGAAGGTGGAAGGTTCCGGCGCTGACACCGAAGTCCGGCCCGGTTCGCAGCCAGGCTTCGTAGTAGGTCCCCTCGGGTGCCGGCGGCAGTCCCGTGGTCTCGAGCACGATGCGGGTTCCATTCGGTGTCGTCGTCAGGTCGACATTGCCTGCGGCCGTCGGTTCGAGGTCGGTGGCCTCCAGTGCAAAGGAGATGTCGGACGGGTCGTCGTCGGCGCTCGACACCGCGTTCAGGACCACGAAGCCCCCGACGGCGAGGAGCAGTGCGGCCGCTGCACCGAGCAGCGCGCTCGACCATTGCGGTCGGCGTCGCGATTCGAGATCGATCACCGGAGCGGTCGGCGGAGGCAGTTCGGGCTTGGGGGTGGACGGCGCAGCTTCTGCAACCTCCGCCATCACCGCTGCGATGGTGTCTTCGGTGACGTTGCGGTCGAGGTCTTCCCAGACGGCATCGTCAGCGAGCAATGCGACGAGGTCGGCTGGAAGTTCGGGGGTCTGTTCGTCGGTCATTGGCTGTCCTCACCTCCCTGTACGTTGCGTTCGCCCATCTGGTTCGCGGTCATCGCAGAAGATTCCGGCGCGTAGTGGCTGAGTGCCGCAGCGAGTCTGCGCTTCGCCCGACCAGACCTCGACTTGACCGTACCGATCGGCACCCCGAGCTGCTCGGCGATGTCGGTGTGTGTCATGCCCATGAGGTGAGACATCTTCATGACTTCGCGTTCGTCGGCGGGCAAACCATCCAGCGCCTGGCGAACGTCGTAGATCTCCTGGGTGCGTTCCATGGTCATCGACTCGACGGCGATGTCCTGCTCAGGAGCGTGATCTCCCGTGGTGGGTCGGCGTTCTCGGCGCAACAGGTCGATCGCCGTCCGGCGAGCGATCGAGTACAACCAGGGCTGGATCGGCCTGCCCGGCTCGAGCGACCCCGCTGCTCGCCACGCTTTCACGAAGGTCTGCTGCACGACCTCGGCCACGTCGTCCTGGGAACGACCGACGATCGAACGCGCAACCGTCGCCACCGCACCACCGTGACGCTCGACCATTTCGCGGACCGCCGACTCATCGCCAGCGCGAAAGCGTGCGACGGCATCGGGCTCCATGTCCCCATGGTGACACGAGCGGCGGGAATTTCCTCGGATTCCGCGAACCGTCAGGCGACCTCGTGCGTACAGGCCATCGAATCACCCCTTCAGAACACCTTCACCACACAACAGCAGGAGCCCCCAAATGAACTCGACAACCTTCAACACCCGCTCGAACATCCGCCGTGTCGCACTCGCGACGGGCATCACGATCGTGCTTGCCGCGTGCGGTGGATCCGATTCCGCGGACGATACGGAGGCTTCGGCCGAACCCGTCGAGGTCGTCGCCGAGTCAGCAGACGACGCTGCGACCGATGACGCCTCCGTGGTCGCTACGGGCTCCACTGCGGAAGGTGACATCCTCACCGACGCCGCTGGTCTCAGCCTCTACGGATTCACGCCAGACGTCGGTGGCACGCCAACGTGCACCGACGCATGTGCCGACGCGTGGCCGCCGTTCACGGTGGACAGCGACGAGGTTCCCGCCGGCCTCGATGCGTCGGTCTTCTCGGTCGTCACACACCCGGACGGCTCGAACCAACTGGCTGCTGGCGGCTGGCCGCTGTACTACTTCGCTGGCGACGCAGCAGCGGGCGACATCAACGGCCAAGGGTCGGGTGGCAACTGGTTCCTCGCAGCGCCCAACGGCGCACTGGTCGGCGCACCCGACGACGTCAGCAGCGAAGCAATCGTGCAACAGGACACAGCCGAGACCTCGGGTTACGGCTACTGATCTCACGGGCTGCCGGTCATCAGCAAGACGGGGCGGGTGACCCGGCAGTCCGTGGATTACGGTGAACACATGAGTCAAGAAGTGCGCGGCATCGTCGCAAAGGCCAAAGGCGAACCGGTCTCGATGGAGACCATCATCATCCCCGACCCAGGGCCGGGCGATGTCGTCGTCGCAATCCAGGCATGCGGCGTGTGTCATACGGATCTCCACTACCGAGAAGGCGGAATCAACGACGACTTCCCGTTCCTGTTGGGTCACGAAGCTGCCGGCATCGTCGACGAGGTCGGCGAAGGCGTCACGCACGTCGCCGTGGGCGACTACGTGATTCTCAACTGGCGCGCGGTCTGCGGCGAGTGTCGAGCGTGCAAACGCGGTGAACAGCAGTACTGCTTCAACACGCACAATGCGTCGAAGCCGATGACGCTCATCGACGGCACCGAATTGTCCCCCGCGCTCGGTATCGGAGCGTTTTGCGACAAGACCCTCGTGCATCAGGGCCAATGCACCAAAGTCGACCCCGCCGCTCCAGCAGCAGCTGCGGGCCTGCTCGGATGCGGCGTCATGGCTGGGCTCGGTGCCGTCATGAACACCGGCGAGGTCACCCGCGGGCAGTCGGTCGCCGTCTTCGGTTGCGGAGGCGTGGGCGACGCCGCCATCGCTGGCGCCAAGCTTGCCGGCGCGTCGACGATCGTCGCCGTCGACATCGACGACACGAAGCTCGAATGGGCCAGAGGCTTCGGAGCGACACACACGGTCAACTCCAAGAACGAGGATCCGGTCGAGTTCATTCGGTCGGTCACCGACGGCAACGGCGCCGACGTCTGCATCGAAGCAATCGGCCACCCCGAGGTCTACAAGCAGTGTTTCAACGCACGCGACCTGGCGGGCACCGTGGTCCTCGTGGGCGTACCGAATCCGGAGATGAAGCTGGAACTGCCGTTCATCGACGTGTTCGGCCGTGGAGGTTCACTCAAGTCGTCGTGGTACGGGGACTGCCTCCCCGAACGTGACTTCCCGATGCTGATCGACCTCTACCTACAAGGCCGACTCGACCTCGACGGATTCGTCTCCGAAGAAATCGAACTCGGCGGCGTGGAAGCCGCGTTCCACAAGATGGAGGGCGGAGAGGTGCTGCGGTCCGTCGTCGTCATGGACGGTGCCGCATCGTGAGTATCGAGCTCGTCACGACGCAAGGAGTCTTTGCGCTGGGCGGCGGCGAGTGGG
>CALIOL010000144.1 GCA_938044705.1 uncultured Ilumatobacter sp.
CGGTGGCCGACGGATTGCAGTGGCTGTTCCGCCACGTCCCCGGGTACGCCCAGTGGTATCGGTTCTGGATGTTCTGGCGGTCCTCGGAAGGGCTGCTGCCGGCGTGCGAGGTCGACGACGGATGGGAGGACACGTCGCTCACGACGGGTGCGGGCAACGCCGAGCTGCGCGAGCTTCTCGAGCAGTGGCTGTACCTGTGTTACGCCGACCGACCTGACCTGCACGACACGGTCCGCCCGATGTATCCGCCAGCGTCCAAGCGGATCGTGCTGGACAACGGATCCTGGTCGACGACGATCAAGCGAGATGACGTGACGCTCGATGGCGCGCCGATCGCGCGTATCGAGCCGGACGCCGTGGTCACCGCAGACGCGGACGGCAACGAGACTCGACACCACGCTGATGTGATCATCTACGCCACCGGCTTCCAGGCGTCGAAGTTCCTGACGCCGATGAAGGTGGTCGGCACCGGTGGCCGCGACCTGCACGACGTGTGGGATGGCGACGCCCGGGCATACCTCGGCGTGGTCCATCCCGGATTCCCGAACTTCTTCCTGTGCTACGGACCCAACACCAACATCGTCGTGAATGGCTCGATCATCTACTTCTCGGAATGCGAAGTGCACTACGCCCTCGGTGTGATCGAGATGCTCTTGCGTGATGGGCTGGCATCGGCGGATTGCCGCCAAGACGTTCACGACGCGTACAACGTGCGCATCGACGACGGGAACCTGAAGATGGCGTGGGGCGTCTCCACGGTGAACAGTTGGTACAAGGCCGAGTCCGGCCGTGTCGCTCAGAACTGGCCGTTCAGCCTGCTCGAGTACTGGCAGCAGACGCGCACCCCCGACCCGGCCGACTACCACCTCGCCTGAGGCCACTTGGGCTGATTCCGTCCCGGCTCGTACGCTGTGGCCGTGGAGAATCCTTGGTTCAACCCGTGGTTCGAGTCGATCGCTGTCGCCCAGAAGCGGGCGAGGCGGCGCTTGCCGAAGTCGGTCTACGGCGCGCTGATCGCTGGCGCCGAGCGCGGCGTGACTCGCGATGACAACTGCGCAGCGTTCGACGAGATCGGTTTGCGGCCGCTGACGGCTGGCCAGCCCGCCGGGCGAGACATGGCCACGGAGGTGATGGGCCAGCCGATGTCGATGCCGGTGATGATCAGCCCGACCGGCGTGCAAGCGGTACACCCCGACGGCGAGGTCGCTGTTGCGAAAGCAGCCGCCGCACGTGGTGTCGTGATGGGTCTGAGTTCGTTCTCCTCGCAGCCGATGGACCAGGTCATCGCTGCGAACCCACAGACGCTGTTCCAGATCTATTGGGCCGGGGATCGCGACTCGATGGTCGGCCGCATGGAGCGAGCGAAGTCGAATGGTGCGGTCGGCATGATCCTCACGCTCGACTGGTCGTTCGTCCACTCGCGCGACTGGGGCAGCCCGGCCATTCCCGAGTCGGTCGACCTGAAGACGATGATCAAGCACGGCCCCGAGGCGCTCCTGCGCCCGAAGTGGCTGCTCGACTGGGTCCGCTCCGGCGCCATCCCGCAGCTGGGTGTGCCAAACTTCCGCGTGTCGGCGACCGATCCGATCCCCGGGTTCTTCGAGGCGTACGGCACGTGGATGCAGACTCCGCCGCCGACGTGGGAGGACGTGGCGTGGCTTCGCGAGCAGTGGGACGGCCCGTTCATGGTGAAGGGCATCAACCGGGCCGACGAGGCGCGCCGCGCTCGCGATGCCGGAGCCTCGTGCATCTCGGTGTCGACGCATGCCGGCAACAACATCGACGGGACCCCCGCACCGATTCGCGTGCTCCCGGAGGTCGTCGCGGCCGTCGGTGACGACATCGAAGTGGTCATGGACTCCGGTATCCGACGCGGGTCCGATGTGGTCAAGGCACTGGCGCTCGGCGCGAAAGCGGTCATGATCGGGCGGGCCTACCTGTGGGGCCTGGCCGCGAACGGTCAGGCGGGCGTGGAGAACGTGCTGGACGTACTGCGGATGGGTATCGACTCGAACATGCTCGGGCTCGGCAAGGCCTCGATCGCCGACCTCTCCCCCGACGATCTGATCGTCCCCGACGGCTTCTCGCCTCCTCCGCGAGGCTGACGTCAGGTGTGTCTGACGGAAGTCTGACTGCGAGACTGCAGCTATGCGGCTGGGCGAAGCGACGTGGAACGAGGTCGATGCCGCGACCCGCTCGATGGCCGACGAAGACGGTGTGCTCTCACCGATCATTCTCATTCCGGTTGGTTCGACCGAGCAGCACGGTCCGCACCTTCCGCTGAACACCGACACGCTGGTTGCCGAGGAGATCGCTGGGCGCACCTTGCATCGCACGAGCGGGCTGATGCTCGGGCCGACGATTTCGATCACCGCATCGGGTGAGCATGCCGGGTTCGCGGGCACCCTGTCGATCGGGACCGAGGTCATGACGCAGGTGGCGATCGAGCTCGGGCGCAGCGCCGATTGGGCTGCGGGCGTCGTGTTCGTGAACGGACACGGCGGAAACCACGAGGCGTTGACGGCGGCCGTTGAGCTGCTCACGTCGGAAGGTCGCAGCGTCATGTCGTGGTGGCCGAAGTGGCGGCGGCGAACCGATGGCGGCCCGCCAGATCTTCACGCTGGTCGGATCGAAACGTCGCTGATGCTCGCGATCGACCCGGGGCTCGCCCGGTTCGAGCTCTCCGAAGCCGGCCCCGACGTCCCACTCGACGACCTGCTCCCGGCGTTGCGCAGCGGTGGCGTACGCAGCGTCAGCCCGAACGGCGTGCTGGGCGACCCGGAAGGCGCGAGCGGCGCGGAGGGTGAGCGGTTCGTGAACGACTTCGTGGATGATCTGGTGCTCACGATCGAGTCGTGGCGTCCGATCGACCCCACACCCGCCTGACCGGCCGCGCGACGCGGAGCAGCTAGCCAACGGATACGGCAACGCTCGGCTCGCAGCAACAGCGTTCGCGGCGAACGATATTGAGCGCATTGGCGTGCCCATATTGCCGGATAGCGCGTGGGCCACCGACCTCACTTGTGAAGATTCTGATCGGTTAACCGAGTGAGACCCAGCTCCCTGCATCGGGAACCACCTGCCCCCATAGGTGATGGACTTCAGCACAAGGAAGAAAAACGTACCAAAAAATGAGGGTCTCGATCAGGAATGAGAGGTAAAATGACAAAAAATGACACATT
>CALIOL010000145.1 GCA_938044705.1 uncultured Ilumatobacter sp.
GACGATGTCGATCACCCGTTGGATGCTGGTGCGTGCGCACTCGTAGTCGGTGACGCAGATTCCCGAATCGTTCGCGCCGAGGTTGATGAACACGTTCTCCGCATCCCAGCCCTGCGCGCGCCACTGACCGAACCAGAAGCCCGCGCTGAACGACCCGGTGCTTCGCGTGTTGTACCCCTCGCCCGCCCGGAAACGGATCGGACCCCAGCCGCGCTCGGCGAGCCGTTCGGGCAGGGTCGGACCGAAGAGCGCCGAGCCGAGTAGCACCGAGTCGCCGAACACGGTCACCGGTCCGAGTGGGCCGGGCGTCGAGATGTCGATCGAGACCGGTGCGGCCTCGGCAACAGGGGGATTCGACGAAGCGGCGATGGCGATCACCGCTGCGGGCGCCAGCAGTGCGATTGCGAGCACTGCTCTGAACGTGCGTCGGCCCGGTCGCATGGTCGGATCGGCGTCGACTGCTTCGTTCACCATCGGGGCGATGGTAGTGCTGGCGGTCTCGCGAGGACGTGCTCGTCAACGAAGCGATTCACACGCGCGAATCGAACGCTCGCGCGGGCCTCACGGCGACGAACCCGGGCCCCGTCGTCGCCATCAGATCGAAGATCACATGGGCGGGGGAGCTGGTGAACACACAGATTCGTCCCTCCCGATCGGGCGCTACTGCGACCACGTTCGCGATCGGACCGCTCGCATCGAAGTTGATGTTCGAGGTCTCCGGACGCCCGGCCGCACACGGGTACGCCGTTGCAAAGCCGGGTGAGCGCGCTCCGGCGATCGTCAAGTTGCCGATCACACCGCCATCGCCCGTGGATGGAACCTCGAACATCACGGTCTCCGAAGTCGACTGCGAGTCCCAAAGACGAGTGTCGACCAGTCGCTCCGGCGGTGTCGCCGTCGCAGCCGACGTCGGCCCAAAAACGGCGAGCACATCGACGAGAACATGCGTGATCGCCGTCGACGTCATGCACACCTTGCCGTCGCTGTCGGTTCGAGTCACGACCAGATTGGGCGTGGTCGCTCCCCGGTCGAAGTTGACGTTCGAGGTGTCGCCCGGGCCGGATGCGCAGTCGTGGACGGTTGCGAAGCCCGCCGAGCGAGGCTGCACAGCGGTGAGGTTCAGCACGACCGTCTGGTCGGCGCCGAGCGTGGACGTCGTGGGGTCGAGGACGGACACGGGCTGCGACGCGTCTGCGAGGAGCGGCCATGCGCTCCGAGAATCGAGAACGCGCTGCGTGGCAGTGTCGAGGAGGTCGGTCTCCGACCCGAATCGGCCCAGCACATCGACCACCACATGCCCGGCTTGCTGGTTGTAGACGCAGACGTCCCCGGATGGACCGACGCGAACGATCGCTGCGGCGGCGACGGTGGTGGCGCGACGGTGGTTGAGGCTGCTCGTACCGTCGGAACCTTCCTCGCATGGAAACGCCGAGAGATAGCCGTCTGCCCGGCTCCGCACGCTCGTCAGGTTGAGTGCGACCGCTTCGACGCGACCAGCGGCGACGGCATCTGGGTCTGCCACGTTCACTCGAGTGAGTCCACCGTTGGGTGGTCGTACCGTCGAGTCGCCCACCGCCTGTCGGATCAACGAACCGTACAAGTCGATGCCGTCGAGGTTGAGGTGGATGGCGTCGGTGGTCAGTCCCGGTCGATCAGCGGCGACCGACCAGTCGATCAGGGTGAGCTCCGGGTGCCGGCCGACCGCCGCTTCGAGCGCGTCGTTGACGATCGAGAAGTACCAGTTGAAGTCTTGGATTCGCTCCCAGGAGCGTTCCGAGACAACGCCCTCGCGGATCTCTCGAAGCGTCACCCAATAGACGTGTTCGACCCCTGCTTGCGTCAAAGAGTCGATCATCGAGTCGATGCTCGGCGCAAGGCCGCCGTCGAACGGGAAGTTGTACCCCGCAGCGATCACGACGTGGTCGCCGAGCCGTCCGAGATTCGGGCGAACGAAGTCCCGCTCGAGTTGACCGATCGACACCGACTTGCGGCCCATCACATCGATGTCCCAGTTGTCCGGAAAGTGGTGGTGGAGGTCGTAGCGGACGCCGAGCCCGACCGAGTCGGAGATGAGCGTGACGCGTCGATGCGAAGGGATGTCGGTGGCTGCGACGCTCGGTGCAGGCGAACCACTGACAAGGATGCTGGAGAGCAGCATCGCCAGCACGACGAAGACGGGGTGGCGACCCGAACGGGGCCGCCGCTCGGGGCTGGTGTCGTGCAGCATCGTTGCGATCGTAGGTCTGACTCACCCGCACGCGCTGAGTACTCGGCCGCCTTCGCAAGGTGCCTGCTCCGACTCGACCGGTCTCGTACACTCCGCTCGGTGAGCGAGACGGCGACGGCATCGGTGCGCAGCGCGTCAGTCATCGCCTATCAGCCGGCGCTCGACGGGGTCCGAGCGCTGGCGGTGGCAGCGGTTCTGTGCTTCCACGGCGAGATCGCCGGGTTCGGCGGCGGCTACCTCGGGGTCTCGGTGTTCTTCACGCTGTCTGGATTCCTCATCACGAGCCTGCTTGCTGCGGAGGTCGAGAAGAACGGGTCGATCGGACTCGGCGCCTTCTACGCGCGACGGGCGCGCCGGCTCCTTCCCGCCAGCATCTTGCTCGTCGTTCTCGTGATGCTGGCCTCGGTGGTCACGAACTGGTTCGACGGTGTCGCCGACCTGCGGGCGCACATCATCGGCAGCCTGTTGCAGATCGCGAACTGGGTCTTCCTCGCAGGCGGCGGCTCGTACCAGGAGTTGCTCCAGCAGTCGGCCGGAGCGGCATCGCCGCTCGAGCACTACTGGTCGCTCGCCATCGAAGAGCAGTTCTATTGGCTCTGGCCGATTGCGTTCGTCGGAATCTGGAAGCTCGGCGCCAGCACCCGTGGCCGGTTGTGGATTCTCGGCGGCATCACGGCCGCCTTCGTCGTCGCTGCTCCGGTGACTGCAGCGGTGTGGGGGAGCGACGCTGCCTATTGGGCATCGCCGGCCCGAGCCGGGGAGATCCTCCTGGGCGCGTTCCTCGCGCTCGCCATCGCCGGGCGATCCCTGTCACCCCGATTGTGGATGCTCGCGCCGGGTGCGCTCGTGGTACTCGGCGTGTGCATCGTCGTGTTTCCATCGGCGGGTGGGCCGGCCTACGCGGGCTGGCTTCCGGCGATCGGTGTGGTGTCCTGCGCCCTCCTGCTCGGTCTCCAGGCCGATTCACCTGTGCGCTCCGCCCTGTCGGTTGCGCCACTGGTCTGGCTCGGCAAGGTCAGCTACGGCGTCTACCTCTTCCACTGGCCGATCTTCGTCGTGCTCAACGACGAACGCGTCGGGATCGACGGCCCGCTGCTGTTCGCGTTGCGAATCGTCGTCACGCTCGCAGTTGCTCAGTTGTCGTTCGCGTTCTTCGAGCAACCCATTCGGCGAGCGTCGAGCGTCGGTATTCGACCGACCATGGTCTCGGCCGCCGCAGCGACCGGAGCGGTGATCATTGCCGCCGTCGTGGTGATTCCCGGAGCAAGCAGCGACTACTGGTCGACCAATGATGAGATCGCCGAAGCAGCGGCTCTCGACGGGGACGACACGCCCTTGCTCGTCGTCTCGACGACCGCGCCGTCGACAACCGTCGCCGCGCCGTCGACTACGGCCGTCCCCGACTCGACCGAGCCGTCGGACGAGGGCGCGGTGACCACATCGAGTACGACCACGTCGTCGACGACGACCAGCACGATCCCTCCCATCCCGGAGCTCGCTCGCCCGGTTCGGATGATCGTCGCCGGCGACTCGACGGGCGAGGCGTATGGGAACGGGGTGGTCGCGTGGGCCGCCGCATCGCCCGATGTCGCCCAGGCCGAGTTGAACGTCGAGCGTGGTTGCGGGTTCCTTCGTGGCGGCGACTACCGCATCGAAGACGAGTGGTTCGAAGTGCGCAGCGAGTGCAGTGATTGGCTCGAGTCCGACCTGATCGATCGCGTCGCCGAAGCGCAGCCGGACGTCGTGTTGATGGTGACCACGTCGTGGGATGTGCTCGACCATCGCTGGGATGACGGGTTCGCCCCCGAGTTCGATTCGATCGACATGCGTGAACGGCTCTTCGCCGAGTTCAGCGCCGCGACCGACGCAGTGCTCGGCGCCGGTGCAGGCAGCGTCGTGTGGCTCAAGGCGCCGATCCCGAACCCGCTGTGGTTCTCGCGGGGCACCGCACAAGAGCAGCCCGCCCGCCACGCGATCCTGCACGAGGTCATGGCGGAGATCGCCGCCGAGCGGCCCGGCGATGTGTACGTGGTCGACCTGATCGAGTACTTCGACGAGGCAGGTCTCACCGAAGACGTCGACACCCGACCCGACGGCGTCCATGTCACGCCCGAAGCCGGCCAAGCAATCGCCGAGAACTTCCTCGGCGAGCAGATGGTCCGCGCCGCGCTCGACCTGTTCTGACGCGCTCCGCGTCAGCGGGGAGTGGCGGCGACGGCGAGTTCGTCGGCGAGGTCGTTCATGGGGTGGCCGGAGTGGCCTTTCACCCAGGTGAACTTCACGTCGCCGTTGCGGACGACCTCGATCAGGGGCTTCCACAGGTCGGTGTTGGCGACCGGCTGCTTCTTGGAGTTCTTCCAGCCGTTCTTCTCCCACTTGACCCACCAGTTGTCGCGGAAGCAGTTCACGACGTAGGTCGAGTCGGAGACGATCTCGATCGGCGTGCCGTCGGCGCCGAGCGTACGAATCGCGTCGAGCACCGCATAGACCTCCATGCGCTGATTCGTCGTGTCGGCCTCGCCACCCGAACCGCGAGGGTCACCGTCGGGCGAGACCGCCCAACCCCATCCACCGGGCCCAGGATTCCCACTGCATGCACCATCGGTGTAGACGACCACTCGTTCCATCCGCAGGAACCTACCCAGCAGCGAAGCTCGCACCCGTCCGCAGCGTGACGATTGGCTCCTCTCTCAAGAAATCGTCCGGAACGACCGAAAAAGTCTCATGCTGACGTTGAGCCTGCGCGCCCCGAGGTTACGTTTTGATGACATGGGACCCGTACGGCGTGCTCTTCGACTCGCGCTTGCTTCCGCGGCAGCGCTCCCTGCGCTTGCGGTCGCCCAGGCGACAATCGACGCACCGGTCGTCGAGGCAGCGCCTGACGACATCATCGCCATCGTCATCGACGGCACCGGCAACGGTCACGGCCGAGGCATGAGCCAGTGGGGTGCCTACGGCTACGCCGTCGACCACGGCTGGACCTGGCAGGAAATTCTCGCTCACTACTACGGAGGGACCGACTCGGGCACCACGCCCGCAGGTCAGCGCATCGCCGTTCGGCTCACCGACTACGACGGCATGGGCGAAGTCGGTGTCATCTCACATGGTTCACCCGTGCGCTGGGAAACACATTCGGGAGCGTCCATGCGCGCCGTGGAGACATCGGCGGGCGTGTTCGACGTCTACTCGTCGCCCCAGATCGCCTGCCCGGGCACGAGCTCACTGACGGTGCCGGACGGCCCCGTCGTGCAGGCGAGCGGCTACAACGCGTCTGCGGTGCTGGTCCAACGGTTCCTCAAGACCTTCCATGACTCGAGCATCGTCGTCGACGGCTACTTCGGTAACCAGACCAACGGCGTGCTCGCCTCGTGGCAGAGCGACGAGGGTCTGCCCGTCGACGGCACCACCTGGAATCAGGACGATGCGACCCGAGCCCGAGCGATCATCGACGCCTCCGGCAGTGCCGTGAGCTGGACCAAGGTCGGGACGCACACCCAGAGCGCAGGCGACCCGGTTCGCTTCACGTCGACGGACGGCGAGAACACCTCGACGGACCGAGGTGACGTGCTCGGTGTCTGCTCGACGACCGGCGCGATCAACCACTACCGCGGTGCCATCGAGGTCCTGAGCTCGTCGGACGGCAACCGCGTGGTCAGCGACGTCAACATCGAGGGCTACGTGCGCGGCGTCATCCCCAAAGAGGTCGCAGCCAGTTGGGCCTACGCCGGTGACGGCGCCGGAGAAAACGCTGTGCGCGCCCAAGCGGTGGCCGCTCGCTCCTACGGCCTCGAACAGAGCCGCTCCTACACGTACCCGGGTTCGTCGACGCAGTACGCAACGACCTGCGACACCACGGCCTGTCAGGTCTACGGCGGCTCAGCCACCCGCAGCTCGGCCACCGGTTCGATCACGAGCGTCGAACACGAGGCCACCGACGCCGCAGTGCTCGCAACCGCCAACGTCGTGCGCAAATGGCCGTCGGGTCACTCGCAAGCCGGTCAGATCGTCTCCACCGAGTTCTCCGCGTCGAACGGTCCCCGTACCGCGGGCGGCGCGTTCCCGCCGGTCAACGACATCGGCGACTCGACGCCGCTCAACCCGTACCACCGCTGGACCCGGATCATCGACGCCGACACCTTCGCCGCCGCCAATGGCCTCGGCCAGATCACCGGCGCATCGATGCAGCCCACAACCGCGTCGAACTACCAGGGCTTCGACGGCATCTGGTTCGACGACATCGTCATCACCGGCACCGCGGGTACCTACCGCCAGCAGGCGTGGGACTTCCGCAACGCAATGGGCTACCGCTCGCCCGGCATGACGGTCCGCGTCATCCGCGAGAGCACCACCTCCAAGTCGATGGCATTCATCGGCGACTCTGTCGGCAACGGCATCACCGCCTCGAACGCCGAGTTCGTGAAGGTCACCGACGGAACCTTCAGCTCCCAGACCATCGACGCCGTCGACAGCCGTTGCACCACCAACGAATCGTGTCCCGGATCCACCGGCGTCACCGTCGCGAACGAGCTCCCCAATGGGCTCGACCTCGTCATGGTCGAACTCGGGTACAACGACAACCCGGCCACGTTCGCCGACGACATCGACGCGATGATGACAGCGCTCAGCGCGAAGAACGTCGGGAGCGTTGCCTGGGTCAACATGGCCGACATCCGCACCTCGGGCGGAGACCTCTTCTACACGCAATCGAACGCGGCGCTCGCCGCTGCTGCGAACGAGTGGCCCAACCTCACCGTCCTCGACTGGGACGCAGCAAGCGACACGGCGGAGCGGCCCCGTTGGTTCGCCAGCGACGGCGTGCACCTGAGCGCCACCGGCGAGGCCGAGTTTGCGCTGTGGTTGCGCGACCAACTGGTCGACCTGGCGCCGAGTCACTACCTGTCGCCGCCGCGGCGTATCGAACTCCCGGTCGTCGGAACCTCGATGACCTCACCGGACGGGCAGACCGTCACGATCCCCGACGACGCCGCCGGTGTCTCGCTCAACGTCACGATGGTGCGCCCCGCACAGGGCGGATACGCAACGGTCTGGCCGTGTCAACAGGATCGGCCGGAAGTGTCCAGCCTGAATGCGCTCGGCGGTGAAGTCATCGCCAACAACGTGATCGCACCGATCAGCGAGGCCGGAACCGTCTGCTTCTACTCGTCGGTCGGCACGGACTTCCTCGTCGACATCGCGGGTTGGTTCCCCGGCTCGTCATTCGTCGCCGACGCCTCGAACGCGGCCACCGTCGTAGCGCCGCCGTTCGTCGGACTCCTGCCGCAGCGACTCGTCGATACTCGAATCGGTGTCGGTCCAAGCTCGAGCGCGGTCAGTCCGTCCGACCCGCTGGTGGTCGACGTGACGTCATTGGCCGCCGAGTTGCCGGACGGCACTCAACTCACGGTTCCCGATGGCGCTGCCGCCGTCGCCGTGAATGTCACGGTCGCACAAGCTGCGACCTCCGGCTTCGCCACGGTCTGGCCGTGTGACGACGACCGTCCCAATGCATCGAACGTCAACTTCCAAGCCGGAACCCCGACCGGCAACGGTGTGGTTGCGCCGGTGAGTGCCGACGGCACGATCTGCGTGTACACGAGTACCACCGCCGAAGTGCTCGTCGACCTTGCCGGCTACTTCGATGGAGCGGCCCCGGGCACCGAGGATGTCGCCGGCGCAGCGTTCGTCGCTGCGACCCCGACCCGATTGATCGACACCCGAAACGGCATCGGTATCCCGACCGGACGTATCGACCCCAGCGCCCCACTGCAGTTTTCGGTCCACGGCGCTGCGCTCGACGCCGGGTCGGAATCCGGCTCGCTCATCGTGCCGGATGACGCCGCGGCGGTTGCCATGAACGTCACCGTCGTCGGTGCATCCTCGAGCGGGTTTGCCACCGTGTGGCCGTGCGAAGCGAGCCGACCGAACGCGTCGAACGTCAACTTCACGGCGGGCCGCAATCGGGCCAACTCCGTGATTGCTTCGATCGGAACAGACGGAACCGTGTGTGTGCACGTCTCGACCTCTGCCCACATCATCGTCGACATGGCTGGCTGGTTCCGAGGCGGCGACGAAGCCAGCTTCGTCGGGGCGGTACCCGAACGGCTGGTCGATACGCGTGTTGCACTCGGCCCGGTACCCGCGTAGGCCGCGCGATTGAGTCGCACGAAGCTCTGCGTTCTAGGTTTTGGGCATGGACATCAATGGTGCAAGTGCAATCGTCACGGGTGGTGCCTCGGGCATCGGAGCGGCCTCGGCCCGCATGCTCGCTGAGCGCGGCGCAAAGGTCGT
>CALIOL010000146.1 GCA_938044705.1 uncultured Ilumatobacter sp.
GCGCTGGGCGGCGGCGAGTGGGACGTCGAGAACAACATCTGGCTCGTCGGCGACGACAAAGAGGTCCTGATCTTCGATGCCGCGCACGATCATCAACCAATCGTCGACGCAGTGAACGGTCGCAAGGTGAGCGGCATCGTCTTGACCCACGGCCACAACGACCACATCAACGCAGCCGTGGCGCTGCGAGACGCGGTCGACGCTCCGATTCTGCTCCACGAGTTCGACCGATTCCTCTGGGATGTCGTGTATCCAGACCACGACTTCGACGGCCCGCTTGAACCCGGTCGGACCATCAGTGCCGGTGGCCACGAGCTGGGAATCCTGCACACCCCAGGCCACTCCCCAGGCTGCTGCTGCTTCTACGACGTCGCGACCGGCGCCGTGATGAGTGGAGACACCTTGTTCTGCGGCGGACCTGGCGCCACAGGACGCGTGTACTCCGACGAACCGACCATCCTCGCGACGCTGCGCGACGTGCTGCTGGAACTTCCCGACGACACCGTGGTGCACACCGGGCACGGCGACACCACCACGATCGGCGCTGAGCGCGACGGTGTCGTTGCTCGCATCGCCGAACTGTCGCTCTAGCCGCCAGTTCTGACCATCCCTGGACCGGACTTGCGGGTTCGTATGCTTGCGCCATGCCCGTGCACGTCGTCGAAGGAGTCGTTCAGCACTACGACTGGGGCGACACCGAGTTCATCCCGAAACTGCTCGGGCTTCCGGGTCGCGGCAAGCCGTGGGCCGAGCTCTGGCTCGGCACCCATCCGAACGGGCCGACGACGCTCGCTGACGGCACGCCGCTGGCCGACGTCGCCGGCAGCCTCCCGTATCTCCTGAAGATCCTCTCGGCAGCTCGACCCCTCTCGATGCAATGCCACCCTGATGTCGACCAGGCTCGGGATGGGTTCGAGCGGGGCATCTACGCCGACGCCCACGCCAAACCCGAGCTACTCGTTGCGCTCACCGAGTTCGAAGCGCTCTGCGGGCTGCGCCCATCGGAACAGGTCCTCGACGAGGACGGCTCGGCGGTGCTGGTTGCAGCAGTGCGCAAGCACGGCGTTGCCGGATCGTTCGAGCAGATCTACCGGGGAACGCTCGATGCTGCCGAGATCGTCAAGCCGTTCGTGGGCAGCTCCGATCCCCGGGCGTCGTTGATCGACCAGCTCGTCGATCGCAACGACTTCGTGAGCGCTGCCGCATCACTGCTGCTCAACCACGTGGTGCTGGCGCCGGGCGAGGCACTGCACCTCACCGCCGGCAACGTTCACGCCTACCTGCGGGGCTCCGGCGTCGAGTTGATGGGCGCGTCGGACAACGTCATTCGGGCAGGCATGACAACGAAGCACGTCGACGTCGAGGAGCTGCTCCGAATCTTCGACCGCAATCCGCTCCACTCCCCCGTCATGGATGTCACGGACGGGCGATACCCGCTCCCCGAGGCCGGTGTCGTGCTGGTGAGGCTCGAGCCCGGGGACACCCACCACGCAGTCGGTCACGAGCTGGTGGTCGCACTCGACGGCACGACGCTGTACCTCTCACCAGGCACACAGATCTACGCCGACTCGGTCACCTACGTGGTCACACCCACCTGACCGACTCACCGTTTCCGTAACCTGTACACCGTCGGGAACGTGCCGAGTTCCTCGATGTGTGCTCCATGTTCCAGAAAGACCACGTCCACGACGTTCAGCGCGATGCGCTCTTCGACTGCCCCGGCGTTATCCGGTGCGGCCGTGGCGTGGTCTGCGCGCATCGAGTCCTACTCTTGGACTCGAATGAACATCGAATCTCCGTCACGCCATCGCTCCTGCCCGTCTCGGTCTCGCGGTGGCGGTCTGGTCATCGCTTCGCTCTCCGTGGCCATCGTCGCTGCGTGGGGAATCAGCTCGGACAGCTCTTCGTCGTTTGCAGCAGCGGACGGCGAGCGCATCCTCTTTGTTCGAGGCGCCGATCGCAGCGGTGGTTTCCTCGAGGCTGGTAGCGACGCTCAGCGAACCGAGCACCTCGGTGACATTGCGAACCTTTCGACAAACGGCGGGAACCACGGCTGGGGCGAGTTCGCAACAGCTTTGCGATCGGCGGGCTACGGCGTCGACCAGATCGAAGAAGGAGCCGAGCAGGCAGGCCCAACAGAGGGACAGCCCGTCGACTTCGCAGCACTCGACCTCGACGCCTACGACCTCGTGGTGTTCGGCTCGAACAACGCCGTCTACGACGCTGGCCAGATCGATGCCGTCGACAACTACGTACGCGGTGGCGGCGCTGCGCTCTTCATCTCCGATGCGAACTTCGGCGGTAGCTGGCCCGATGCCCCGAATTCCGACCAGCAGTTCCTCGATCGGTACGGCATCGTGGTCCACCAGGACACTGGCACCTACCAAGTCGATGACGACGAGTTCGTTGCGCCGCAGCACCCTGTGCTCACCGACGTCTCCTCATTCGACGGAGAGGGTGTCTCACCCTTCGAGGTGGGCGACGTGGACGGCGACTTGGAACTGACCGTGCTCGCAGCTGCCGAGCAGAGCGTCCGCACGAACACCGGCAACGACCAGGGACCCACCCGATCGGCGACCCCCGACGATGCGGCACTGTGGGTCGCCGAGGTCGGCGATGGTCGCCTCGCCGGCCATTTCGACCGGAACACCTTCTTCAACACCAACGGAGCGGGAACGGACATCGGGCGATTCGACAACGAACGTCTCGCGTTGAACCTCGTCGACTGGCTCACTGCCGCGGACTCGTCGCCTCCGCCGTCGACCGTTCCACCGACCACGGATCCAACGGCGTCCGGCGAGCGCATCAACGACCGCGCCACGGTGGCGGACGAAGCGGTTCGCTGTTCGCTCGGCAGGTGCTGACCGACTGCCAGCCGATTCCCGCTACTTCTTGCGAATCTCGACGATCTTCTCGGTCGCGTTGTTGGCATCGTCACCCTGCTCTTCGAGCAGCTTGGCGCGGTCTTTCTCTGCTTCTCGACGCGCCTTGTCGAGGTCGGCTCGTTCGAGCGCGGCGTCGATCCCGTTGTCGTTGATGAACTCGGCCCACTCGACGAGCTGACCGACCATCTCGTCTTCGGGGACGACTGCAACGTTCTGGCCCTTGATGAAGAGATGGCCGCGCTTGTTGCCCGCTGCGATACCGATGTCTGCATCGCGGGCTTCGCCCGGACCGTTCACGACGCACCCCATGACCGCGACCTGCAGCGGGAGCTCGCGTTCGCCGAATGCCTCCATTGCATCGTTGGCGACCTTGATGACATCGACCTCGGCGCGGCCACATGACGGACAGGCGATGAGGTCGACGTTCTTGCGCTCACGCAGGCCGAGCGCTTCGAGCAGCTGACGACCGGCCTTGGCTTCTTGCACCGGGTCCGCGGTGAGGGAGTAGCGGATGGTGTCACCGATGCCTTCCATCAGCAGCGTGGCGATGCCAGCGGTTGCCTTGATCAGACCGGCGGGAGGCGGCCCTGCTTCGGTCACGCCGAGGTGCAGCGGATGCTTGGTGACTTCGCTCAGTGCTCGGTACGACTCGACCATGAGCGGGACCGACGACGCCTTCACCGAGATCTTGATCAGGTCGAAGCCGACCTCGTCGAAGTACTGCATCTCGGTCTGGGCCGACTCGACCATTGCTTCGGGCGTCGCGCTGCCGTACTTCTCGTACAACTTCGGGTCGAGGGACCCGGCGTTCACGCCGATCCGAATCGGCAGGTTGCGATCCTTGGCCTCGCGGGCAACAGCCTTGATGTGCTCGGGCTTACGAATGTTCCCAGGGTTCAGTCGTAGGCCGTCGACACCGGCCTCCATCGCAGCCATCGCCATCTTGTACTGGTGGTGGATGTCGGCGATGATCGGCACCGGCGAACGCGGCACGATCTGAGCAAGCCCTTCGGCAGCCTCGATCTCGTTGCAGGTGCACCGCACGATGTCTGCTCCGGCCGCGGCCAGTGCATAGATCTGCTGCAACGTGCCCTCGACGTCGGCGGTCTTCGTGATCGTCATCGACTGCACGGTGATCGGCGAATCGCCACCCACCGGTACGTCGCCAACCGAGATCTGGTTGGTGACCTTGCGAACCGCTGCGGGGACGACTTCCATGCCCCCCAGTCAACCACCCCGGAGCGCCTCAACCAGGTCTCACCTGCCCGCCCACGCTGCGAACGCTTGGTGGACCCACTGAGCGCGTGGGGAACCGCCTTGACGGATACCGCGGACCTTGTTACTTTACGACTCAGTTATTTAACGTACTACGCAACTACGAGGAATCCCGATGACGGCTGCTCCAGCGCTACTCGACGACGATCGGCTCGATGAGACCTTCACCGCCCTCGCAAACCCGACGCGGCGAGCAATCCTGAAACGCTTGGCGAACGGGGAAGCGAGCGTGAACGAACTGGCCGCTCCGTTCGACATGACACTCCCGGCGATCTCGAGACACATCAAGGTCCTCGAGAGCGCTGGGCTCATCACCCGCGGACGCCGAGCGCAGTTTCGACCGTGCACCATCGACGCCGCTCCGCTCGCTGAAGTCGCTGACTGGGCAGCTCAGTACCGCCACATCTGGGAGGACCGCTTCGATCGACTCGACGACTACGTCCAACGTCTCCAGAACCAGCCCGACCCGACCACCCCAATCGACAAACAAGAAAGCGAATCACGATGACCGACACCAAAGACGTTCAGATCGAACGCACCTTCAACGCACCGATCGACCTGATCTGGTCCATGTGGACCGAAGCCGAGCACTTCGCCAACTGGTACGGGCCGACGGGCGCCAAGATCCCCACGGCCGAGATGGACGTGCGAGTTGGTGGTCGTCGCCACATCGGGATGGAGATGCAGACGCCAAACGGTGAGATGCAGATGTTCTTCATCGGCGAATACCGCGAGATCGACCCCAAAACCCGCCTCGTCTACACCGAAGCAATGGGCGACGCTGATGGCAACCCGATGACCGCCGAGCAGATGGGGATGCCGGCCGGCTTCCCGATGGAGACCTCGGTGATCGTGGAACTCGAGGACCTTGGCGACCACACGAAGATGGTCATGACCCACGTCGGCGTGCCCGGCGACTCCCCCGGCGGCCAAGGTTGGAACATGGCGGTCGACAAACTCGAGGCCCGAGTGGCAGAGCTGACGGGCTGAAACGAACTCGGGAGCCGGACGGCGCCTGCCTCGCTGGGCGGGCGCCGGTTCCCAACCTAGAGCGGTCGGGCGATGTCGAGGTACAGCCCGGCGAACATGAACATGAAGAGGAAGACAACCACCGCCATGGCGAACGGCATCAGACGTTCGACGTCGGCGAAGTACCGCTCCTTCCCGCCCCGCATGCCTTCTCGAACCCGTTCGTAGATCGCAATCGCCGCATGCCCACCATCGAGCGGCAGCAGCGGGAACATGTTGAAGACGCCGACGAACACATTGAGCACAGCGAGCAACCACAACACCCCGAAGATGCCTTCGGAGTCACCGACGTCGTCGGACAGACCGGTCACGCCGACCAGGGTCACGGGGCGGGTGGCGAGGTCGTCGTTGGTGCCGTTCACGTGGGTGAAGAGGTTGACGGGGTTCAGCGCCTTGACGACGCCCTGAGTCGACTCCCAGGCCGTGGGCACGATGTCGGTGACTGCGTTGAGGGCCGCAGCAGGCACGCTGTGATCTGTGTAGATCACGGGGCTGTAGGACGACACACCGAGGTAGGTGGAGCCGAACGCCTCGCTGGACTCGGGCACGTCGGTCCGTGCCCCGAGCCCGACGGGGATGACCTGCTGCGTACCATCTCTCAGCACGACCACGTCGACGAGGTCGGACGGATCGAAGGATCGCACGGCTTCGCCCAACTCGGCTGAACTCGTGACCTCGATGCCACCGATCGACAAAATCTGGTCATCGACTCGAAGGCCGGCCTGTTCCGCCGGCAGCCCTTCGAATGCGACACCGATCAGAACCTCTGGGCGGACCTGGTCGGTGCGCTCGCCCTGGCCGACGTAGACGACGAACAGCAGCGTGATCGCGATGATCATGTGCATCAGCGACCCGCCGGAAATCACCAGCAAGCGCCGCGGAAAGCTCTTCTGCCGGTAGGTACGCGGCTCGTCTTCCTCGGCGACGTCGGCATCCATCTTGTGCATGCCGACGATGCGAACGAATGCTCCCAGCGGAATCAGCCTGACGCCGTATTCCGTCTCGCCACGCCGGAAGCTCCACAAACGCGGCCCCATGAACATGAAGAACTGGGTGACCTTCATCCCCGTCCACTTGGCCGTCAGATAGTGCCCGGCCTCGTGCAAGAAGATCGAGATCACCAGCCCGACGACGAAGATGAACCACCACGCGTTGAGCGTGTACAACCACACGAACAGCCCGGCGATGGCGGCCATGGCCACCTTGCCCTTCCAGCCGTCCGCGAGTTCGTCGTCGGCGATCTCCTCGGCGGCACCCCCGGCGACGATTTCGCTCTTGATCTTGTCCATGCGTGACGCAGCGACAGGCGGCTCGGTCAACGGGGTCGGAGGTGGGAGGTCTTCCAATTGGTCAGTCATCGTTGCTCAATGATCTCTTCGGCAATTCGCCGTGCGACTTGATCGGCATCGATCACGTCGTCGACGGTGGTGGGGGGAACACCATCA
>CALIOL010000147.1 GCA_938044705.1 uncultured Ilumatobacter sp.
TCCATGTGGTCGACACCTGAGTCGAGCTGCCACGCGGTCTTCTGGATCAGCGCCCGCAACATCTCGCCCTCGGCAGCGAGGTCAGCCAGCGGAAACTGGATTGCCTGGTTGGTCGACAGCCGCTTACCGAACGTGGTCCGTTGGTTGGCGTACTCGACCGCAAGATCGATGCAGTGCAACCCTGCACCGAGCGACGATGCCGCCTGGCGGATTCGGTTCTCGTGAACGAACAGCTGCGCAGTCTGCAGACCGAGACCCTCTTCACCCAGGATGTCGTCGTTCGAGACGCGCACCTCGTCGAGCTTCACATGAGCGTGATCGGTCGGCATGTTGAACGTCCACATGAACTCCTCGATACCGAAGCCAGGCGAGTCGGTCGGCGTGATGAAGCACGTGATGCCGCGACCGTCGCCGGGCTCTCCCGAGGTGCGAGCGAAGATGTAGTCGTGCGTGGCGTGGTGCAGCCCCGTGTTCCAGTACTTCTCACCGTTGATCACCCATTCGTCGCCGTCGCGGACTGCCGTGGTCTCCATCCACGTGGCGTCAGATCCATGCAGCGGCTCGGTCAGCCCGAACCCGATGCGGGCAGTGCCTTCGAGCATCTTCGGAATCCACTCTGCTTGCTGCGCCTCCGACCCGTATCTCTCCATCATCAGCACGGTCACGAGGTTGCCCACGATCGAGTTCTCGTTCTGCAGGTCGTTGTGGAGACCGAGACCCTTCCGGGCGAGGTGCTCGCGGATGATCGCCATCTCGAGGTTGCCGGCGTCGTTGCCGCCGAAGCGCTCTGGAAGCTGGTGGCGATAGAAACCGGCCTCGTCGGCCGCCACTCGCATACGTCGCAGCAGCGCTTCCCACTCGGCGTTGGGAAGACCGTCGCGATCCCAATCCGTGCGTGAGTCCTCTCGCCGGTGGTCGAAGAATCGAACGTTGTCATCTTCGTCCTCCATCGGCTTGATCGTCGACTCGATGAAGTCGTCGAGCTGACCGAGGAAGTTCTGCGTCGATTCGGGAATGGCGAAGTCCATCCGCCGAACCTAGTGAGGGGTCAGAGACCTGGCGGAGTCGAGGTCCTGCCCAACGCTGAACTCGCTCAGTCGATCGATCGGAGCCAGGCAACGAGATCCGGATTGTCCGAGTCCAGCCCCGCCTGGCGAGGTGTGGTGTCGTCGTGACCAAGCCAGTCGAGGTCAGCGCCGAGAGCAACGAGCGCGCGAGCGGGATCAAGCTGACCTGCACGGCAGGCATGCCAACACGCGTTGGTGATGTCGGCGGTGGTGAGCTCGTCATCGCGAAGTTGGGTCACGACCTCATCGAGCTGCCCAAGCGCTGCCGCTTGCCAGATGGTCATGCGAGCGCCGCGTTCGACCAGGCGGTTCGCGACCTTCCAATTCTGAAAGACAACCGCATCCGACAGCGGCGTGCCGCCCGTCAGGACGGCACCGGTGACTTCAATATCAGCCCCCGCGTCGAGGAGTGCGTCAAGCGCTTCGACATCGTCGGAGCTTGCCGCCCAGTGCAGAGGCGTCTCACCCGCCGGCTCGGACATGCGGGCGTCGAGCGGGGCGCCATGCTCCACCAGCAAGGCGATCGATTCCCCGACGTTCGAGAAGTTGCCGGGCCAATCGGTGGCGAGGTGTAGGGCGCTCCGGGATTCCGTCTCGTCGCCGAACCGCTCGGTTGCGAGCGTCGGATGCTCCGCGAGCAGGGCGGCCAGCCCCGCGACGTCGCCGTCCACGATCGCTGTGGCGAACGACAGGGTCAACGGGTCGAGGACCGGCAACATCTTCGCGACCATACCGGAGGGCTCAGATGCGCTGTCACGCTGCCGCGATGGAGCGGCGCAGTGCTGTATCGATTTCGTGCGCGACACCACAGATGCAACCCGGATTGGGAGCCGCCGCAGCGTGGAGTTGAGCGATCGAGGCCCGCAACGACCGGCGCGACGACCCGACGTTGGCTCGGGAACGACCGTCGGGCACCGGGAACCAGCGGCCTTCGAAGAAGGTGCCGATCACGTCGATGTCATCGAGTGCGTCCGGATCGCTGTCGAGCGGATTGCGGTCGACGACGGTGAAGTTGGCGAGCTTGCCCGGCTCGATCGATCCCAGCTCGTGTTCGCGCTGCCACGAGTGCGCCGCGTCGATCGTTACCGCACGCAACGCCTCGGCAATAGTGATCCGTTGTTCGGGGCCGGCGACGCGTCCGGATGCAGTGACGCGGTTGACCGCACACGACATCATCCCGATCGGGTCGCTGCGGCCCATCGGCAGGTCGGAGTGGAACGACAGCGGAATGTGCCGGTCGAGTACAGATCGATGCCGCGTCATCACATCAGCGCGAGCGGACCCGAGACCGACTTCGCCGAACTTGTCGGCAAAACCGACCGGGTAGTACGGGTTCGAACTGACGACGCACCCGAGTCGAGCGATCCGGTCGATCTGAGACTCGGTGGAGTTCGCGAAGTGCACGATCACGGTGCGGTGATCGGGTCGCGGGTGCTCGGCCATTCGCCGCTCAATCGTGTCGAGCACCATCTCGAGGCCCGCGTCTCCGTTGACATGGATGTGCAGTTGGAAGCCGGCGTCCCAATACAGCTTTGCGCGCTCCTCGAACACCTCGGGTTCCATCAACCAAGCACCGTGGTGGTGCGGATTCGGGTTGCCGTCGCGATCGAGGTACGGATCCTTCATCTGCATCAACTGGCTGATGATCGCGCCATCGGCAAACAGCTTGACCTGTTTGTCGAAGAACGAGAGCTTCCCCTTCGGCGCCATGTCGAACTGTCGCTGAGCGCGTTGCAATGTGGCCTCGTGGGACATGTCGCTCTCGGCGGGACCACGACCGTCGGTGATGAAGTACGACGCGAACGGCGTCGATTCGTCGCCCAGAATCGCCTGGTACAACTCCCACGCACCGGGAACGAGAATCGCACCGGGTTCGTTGAACGCGGTCACGCCGTTCTGGTGCAGGTAGCGAACCATCTGGCGCAGGCCGTCGGCGAACCGCTTCGGCTCGAAGAGCATCGGCGTGACGAGCGGGAACACCAGCACGAACATCCCTCGCTCCCAGAAATGCCCGCGCTCGATATCTGCCGTCGCAGCGACACCAGCTTCGAGCATCCCCTCACTCACCTCGTGATCCAGGTCACGATCGAGCAGGCCGACGGCTTCGAGCGCCGGAGTGTTCAAGTAGAACTCGTGACACGACCGTTGCCAGACCCCGATCGGCAGCGTCGAGCTGATCGAGTCGAGGATGTCCCGGTCGAGCACGCCGTGCCACAGCTCGTGATAGCCCCAGGAGAAGAGCCACTCGTCGCCGTCCGCCACCGCTCGAGCAGCTGCCTCGGTGAGGCGTTCGACGTACTCCTCGTGCGAGTTCGCTGCGGGAAAGGTCGCGTCGGGAAGCACCCAGTCCTCGGTGGCCACGACGTCGGTCGCCAGCGTCGTCGCGCCGAGGATCGGATGGAGATGTTGGTCGACGAGACCGGGCAGGATCACGTTGTCGGCCAAGGAGTCGTGGATCTCGTATGCCTCGCTCCCGATTGCGGCGATGACCTGCTCACGGCTCCCCACCGCGACGATCCGTTGCCCGCGAACCGCGACGCAGTCGGCAGCGGTCACGCGTTCGCTCATCGTCACGACTGCTGCAGCGGTGTGAATCGTGATCATGGTGGCTCCTGGGTTCTTCAGTTGGCGGCGTCGTAGGCGTCGAGAAGATCGATCAGCGCGGCGCGTCGATCGGTGAATCGTTGCACGAGACGTTCTGCCTCGACATCGACCGCAAGCGTCGCAGCTTCGGGGGTCGAGGCGGCAGCATCGAGCTCGACGAGCTCGTCCATCGCGGCGACGACATCGGGATCCCCGAAATGGAAGTTGATCTCATCGGCCGAGACGCTCGCGATCTCAGCGAATCGTTCCGGCGTCATGGCGCGCACGACGTCGCGGAGTATCTCGGCATACAGGTCGTAGATCACAGGATCGCCGAAGAGCTGCTGATCGAGGAGCGCTTCTGTGCACGACAGCAGCCCGTTCGGGTCATCGATCGCCAGCCGTCCGTCGCGATGACATGGGGCAAAGAGATCGTCAGGATCCCAGGCGTTCACGGTGAACCAGATGATCGGCTCGTGTTGTTCGTCGACCGACTCCGAACCGACGAAGTACAGCTCGTCGATGTGGTCGCCACTCTCGAGCAACGACATCACGGCGGTCCAGCGGAGATACTGGTCGAGGTCGAACCTCGCCCGAAGCTCTTCGACCATGTCCGCCCCGGACGTCGCCGACGCCACCTCCACGAGCTCGTCATACGTCGACAGGACGGACGTGTCGTTGTTGCTGGTCAGGTCTGCGATGTACTCCACGTCGGGTGCGACACCCAATGCGTCGTAGCGCCGCCGGAGCACGGTCGTCACACGGGATGTCTCGAACCGGAGGTCCTCCGCCGGGTTCTCCGTGAGCAGATACACGCCGCGCGGCTCATCATCGATTCCGAACGTGCCGGCGCCTCTCGCCTGTGCCCAGACATCGAATCGCTCGAGCACCGCGCTCCCGCTGAGCGTGTTGACGTAGCCAGCGTCATTGCAGAGCGAGAGCAGCAGGAACTCGTCTGATCCGGTCGCATCGACCGGATGACGAGCATCGCCGCCATCGAGGTTGATCGACCAGTTGCGACGAGCGCATTCGATCGAGGACTGTCCTCGGAAGCTGGCGTCGAACGGCGTGCTGGTTGCGCCACCGTCCAGGCTGATGGAGCCAGTCCACTCCGGGTCGATGTCGTCCTCGAAGCGGTCGAGACCGGACAGCTCGTCAGCGATCGCGACGGCGTCATCGAACAGGTTGCGTTGAGCGTCGTCGAAGTCGACCTCGATGGACAGCGGCTGCGGGCGATCGTCCCCTGGTGCGGCAAGGGTGCACGTCGCACCACGGTGCTCGACCGCCGCATCACCCACACCGAAGTCGCGCAACTCGCGATCGCCGACAGCGAGGGAGAGTTCGAGTGAATCACCGTCGTCGCAGAAGTCGATGCGAGTCAGTGGAACGCGGCGATCGGTCGTGATCAGTTCAGCGATCGCAGCTGCGTCCTCGACTGCCTCGTCATCGTCGGAAGCGCTTCGCACCCGCCCACCATCACCACTGCGCACCAACCAGTGGTCGACGACGACATCGCGGTCGATGTCGGGACGATCACCGAGATCCAGCGTGGGGGCCACGAACACGACGGAACGCACCCCGAGGAGGATGTCATCGCGGTAGTCCTCCCATTCTTCCGCAGCGATGTCGGCGGCCTGTCCCGGATCGAGCGGCGTTGCAGCGTCAACTGACCAGACCGCGTCGAGGCGTCGGTCGATGCGACCGCGATCGGTGGTTGCTCCGACCACCTGAAGCAGCTCATCGGACCACGCCCACACCGCGATCCGCTCGTCGGTCGGGAGACCGTCGACCAGCGTGTCGATCACCTCCCTCGACATCGCCACGTCGTCTGGCGCCCATCGCGCAACGATCAAGGTCGCGCCGCCTTGGTTCGCGGCCCGCGAGACGCTTGCATCGAGCACGCCGAGCCGCTCGCTCGACACGGTGACGCACTCGGCCGTTGTTGCGAGTTCGACCCCACCCGAGTCGGGGTCGGTGACGTGGACATGGAGTCGGTGACCGCCTGGAATGCTCTCGCTTCGAACCAGGCGCGCCCGGTCGATGCGCTCGCAGTCGCCGTCGACGACCGGAGCGGGCGACTGGGCTTGCGACGGTGCGAGATCACCATCGGTCGTCACGCTCGCGGCTGGATCGGTTGATGGTGGTTCGTCGGCGTCGGGCGAGGGATCACTGGTGCACGCGGCAGCGAACAGCGCTGCTGCGACGAATGCGAGGCGCAGCCGCACGGTTCTCGCTCGTCAGCGCGTCACGCTGCGGCGACGGGGAGCTTCGATCGGTCCAGATCGCGAGCACACGGGAAGGTGCTGCGCAGGTACCAAGGCGCCGAGAAGGGTTGCCAGTCGCCTGACGACTGCGCCAGCCGGTCAGCGATCGCGTAGATCGCCGATGCGTTGAAGCCGAGTCCGCAGTGGCTGCCGAAGACGCGAATGTTCTCGCTGTGATCCGTCTTTCGGATGAGGCACGCCTTCCAGTTCACGACGCCATCGGTACGTGTGTAGATCGACGTGGTCGGTACTCGCAGCAGAGGCCGGTCCGCTTCTCGTTCGGCGCGTCGGAACCCCGGTGCGTGATACTTGCTCAGCGAATCCCAGATGCGCGACGCCGACGACGTGTCGTTCTCGATCATCTGGATCGGGCTGCCGAGGGTGATCACCTGGCGAACGAGGTCGGGGCGAGCCCGAGCGAGCTCGCGGGCATAGATCCCGCCGAGGCTCCAGCCGATGATCGACACCTGCTCGCCGCGGCGCGCGTGCGCCCGGTCGAGGCGTTCGAAGATGCCGTCGAGGATCCGCTGTGTCGGCCCCACATTGACGCCGAGCCCCCAGCCGTAGGTGCGGTAGTCGAGGTCGCGCAGCAACCTCCGCAGCGGTTCGGTCGACCGGTCACCCGTGGTGAACCCCGGCAAGACGAGCACGGGATGCCCATCACCTTTCGGCAAGCGGCGCAGCAGCGGCAACAGACTGGTCATCTGAGCGCGCTCGGGCACTGCCCGATACTCGAGTGCGGCCATCCAAGGCGGTGGAGCGCTGATGCTGTCGTTTGCCATGGGTTCTCCTCGCTTCACCGTAGTTCCGACGCGGCGAACGCCATCGGCT